>JACCXG010000277.1 GCA_013697225.1 Acidobacteriota bacterium | reverse complement strand
TTCTCCTTCCCCGTACAGCCGGAGGCGCTGACCGGAGGCGATGCCGGCGGGAATCTTCACCGTGAGCGAGCGTTCCCGTGCCACGCGGCCCGCGCCGCGGCAGGTCGCACAGGGGCGCGCGATCGTCTTCCCCGTGCCGCGGCAGTTGGGGCAGGGACGCGCGACCGTCAGGAAGCCCTGCTGATAACGCAGCTGGCCGGCCCCGCGGCACTGCGAACAAGTCTCGGCGCTGGTGCCCGCGGCGGCGCCACTGCCGCTGCAGGTCTCACAGGCTTCCTCCCGCGGAATCTGAACGGTGGTTTCGACGCCCTTTGCGGATTCCTCGAACGTGATCTCCATGTCGTAGCGGAGATCCGAGCCGCGTTGAGGGCCGCCGCGGCGGCGGCGGGACCCGAAGATGTCACCGAAGCCGAACGCGTCCCCCAGGCCGGAAAAGATATCGGAGAAGTCGGCGAAGATTGTCGGATCGAAGCCCGCCCCTCCGCCCGCGCCGCTGACGCCGGCATGGCCGAATCGGTTGTAGAGGCTGCGCTTCTGGTCGTCGGCCAGCACGGCATAGGCCTCGGCCGCTTCCTTGAAGAGCTCTTCCGCCTGGCTGTCGCCGGGGTTTCGATCCGGATGGTACTTCAGCGCGAGTTTCCGGTAGGCGCTCTTGATTTGACTTTCGCTGGCCTCGCGCTCGACGCCGAGGACCTCGTAGTAATCACGCTTGCTCACGCCGGCTCTCACGCCTCTCCCTTCGCGACCTTCACCATCGAGGGCCGGAGCAACCGGTCACCGAGCATGTAGCCACGTCTGAATTCCTCGATGACCTCGCCGTCACGATGTCCCGTCGAGGGCTCGTACGACACGGCCTGATGATAGTGCGGATCGAAGTCGGCCCCCGCCGCCTCGATGGGGCGGACGCCGCGCTTCCGGAGCGTCTCGGTGAGCTGGCGATGAATCAGCTCGACCCCGCGGCGATAGGCTTCCGCTCCCTCGCTGCCGGCGTCCGCAGTCCGCGCACGTTCCAGATCGTCGACCAGGGGCAGCAGTTCCCCGAGAAGGTCGGCCCCTGCCGCCTCGGCCTGTGCCTGCCGATCGCGCTCCGTCCGTTTGCGGAAGTTGTCGAACTCCGCCGTCTTCCGCAGCAGGAGGTCGTAGAACTCGTCGCGCTGCCGCTGCAGCTCCTCCATCGGCACGTCCGGAGACTCGGCAGCCACCGCGGCGCCTGCCGTTTCGGACGCTTCGCTGAGGTTGATGTCTGACTCGGTCTGGTTCTCTTCCATGGTGTTCCGTGATGTAGTGCAATGCCCCTCGGCGATGCGCACCGCAGATCAGGGCTTTGGGGCGACCTTGCGGCTGATCGCCTTCGAGAGGCCTTCGACGGCATTGATCACCCGGGAGTAGCGCATCCGCGTCGGGCCGATGACGCCGACCGCACCGGTGCGATGGCCGTCGGAGTATGTCGAAGCAATTAGGGTGAAACGCTGAAGATCGGGCGAGTGGTGCTCCGAGCCGATGACGATCGTGAGTCCGTCGCCGCTCATGTAGTCGTCGAGCAGCCGCACGAGCCTGGTCTTCTCTTCCATCATGCCGAGGAGCGTCCGCAGCGTCTCGAGCGTCACCTCCGGGCTCTCTCCCGCAATGTCGTCGAGCAGACGTGAGGTCCCCTGGATGAATACCGTCGGGCGGGAGGCCATGTCCTCGAAGGTGGTGTTTGCCAGACGGAGGGCCCGTCCCATCAGCTCGTCGTAGAGGCTCTGTTCCTCGCCCAGCCGGGCCATTACTGCCTGCCGGACGGCAAGAAGCGGCTGCCCGCGGAACTCGCTGTTCAGGTAGTTGGCGGCCTGCTGCAGCTCGGGGAAGCCGTATGGCTCGGCCGGTTCAATAACCTTGTGTGACACGTGACCGCCGGTGGAGACCACGACCACCAGGATCTTTCCGCCATCGAGCGGCACGAAGTCGAGGTGTTCGAGGTTGCCGGTCTCGGCGGCCGGGGCAATCGCAAAGCTCAGCTGCTGGCAGACCCGCGCGGCTTCCTGGGACACATCGGCGAGCATGTCATCGAGGGTGCCCGCGCGGCGCAGGCGTGCCTCGACCTGCGGGGCCGGGCGCGAGG
>JACCXG010000273.1 GCA_013697225.1 Acidobacteriota bacterium | reverse complement strand
AGCACCGGCAGTACGAGACCGACCGGATGGGGCAGGAAAGTCGGCATGAGGGATTGTCAGCGGGTGCTGCGACAGCCTCGACGACGGGGGCGGCGGCCTCGATGGCTGAGGACCGAAACCGGGATCTCGTCACCGCGCGGGAGAATATCGACGCCCGCGAGGAAGTTCCTGCGCGCACGGAGGTCAGCGTGGGAGGGGATCGTCTCGATACGGACAGGGACAGGACGACGCAAGACCATGAGCGGACAGCAGACGATGCCGTGAGCCCGCATTTCGAGAAGCGCGCCCAGCCCGGAGACGTGCTCGGCATCGAGACCGGCGGCGAACGCACCGGCGTGGGCGATACGGCGGAAGACGAGGACAAGCGGCGCCGGGATGCGGAGCGGTCAGCTCGGGATACCTAGCAGGGCCGGCGCCGATAAGGCGATCACATGATCTGCTTGGCGATGGTCTGGAGCTGCAGGTTCGAGGTGCCTTCGTAGATCTGCCCGATCTTGGCATCGCGGAAGAACTTCTCGACGGGGTACTCCTTCACGAAGCCGTTGCCTCCGAGGAGGTTGACGGCCAGGGAGGCCACGCGTTCGGCCACTTCCGACGAGAAGATCTTGCAGATGGCGGCTTCGGTGAGAAACGGCTTGCGGGCGTCCCGCAGCCGTGCCGCGTTGTAGACGGTGAGCGTGGCCGCCTCCAGCTCGACGGCCGCCCGGGCAATCTGGTGCTGCACGGCCTGGAACTCGCCGATCGGCTTGCCGAACTGCTTGCGCTCCTTCACGTATTTGATGGCGGCCTCGAGGGCGCCCCGGGCGAGGCCAATCATCTGTGCGCCGATGCCGATGCGCCCTTCGTTCAGCGTTTCGATCGCGACCTTGTAGCCTTTGCCGGCCTCGCCAAGGAGATTGGCTGCCGGAACCCGGCATTCGTCCAGCAGGAGCTCGCAGGTGCTGCTGGCGCGGATGCCGAGCTTGTCTTCTTTCTTGCCGACGGTGAAGCCGTCGAACCCGCGCTCCACGAGAAATGCCGTGATGCCCCGGTACCCCGCTGACGGGTCGAGGGTGGCAAAGACAATGAAGACGTCGGCTTCGTTGCCGTTGGTGATCCAGAGCTTGCGGCCGCTGACGACGAAGGTGTCCCCTTCGTTGCGCGCCCTGGTTCCCAGCGCGAAGGCATCGCTGCCGGAGCCCGCCTCCGAGAGCGCGTACGCCCCCACGGTGTCGGCGGCAAGTTTTGGGAGATATCGGCCCTGCAGCTCCTCAGTTCCCCAGCGGAGCAGCGCG
Organism: Acidobacteriota bacterium; assembly: GCA_013697225.1. GTDB lineage: Bacteria > Acidobacteriota > Vicinamibacteria > Vicinamibacterales > 2-12-FULL-66-21 > JACCXG01. Next base: position 14,422 of record JACCXG010000273.1, on the reverse strand, counting down.
TTCACGACGAGCGTGTTCTGCACGTCCACCAGGACGCCGATGGAAGGATCCACGCGGGAGAGCTCCTCGACGGCCAGAACGGAGTGGAAGAATCTGCCGCCGGCCCCGCCGTGGGATTCGGGAATCTCGATGCCCATCACCCCGAGCTCGAAGAGCTCTGCCACGAGCTCGCGGGGGATGTGCGCCTGCTCGTCCATCTGGCGGACCAGCGGCCCGATCCTCCTCTCCGCGAACTCGCGGACGCTGCTGCGGAAGATCTGTTCGTCTTCGGTGAGGGCTGTCAGCGGCGGGATGTAATCTGCTGTCTCCTGCGCCACGCGTCCTCCTCGGCAGCGGGGTGGGTTCCCTGGCAAAAGGGAATGCTATCATTGGCAAAATTCGGAAGCCGCGCGCCGCGGGGGGACGTCCAAAGCCTATGCGCCCTGATTCTCGGACCGTCACGCTCGCTCTCGTTCTCGTCGCGGTGATTGCCTCCGGCACGCCGGGTCGCTCCCAGGGGGGCCAGGCCACAGCTCAGCCGTTACCTCAGGCTGAGACACAGCAGAGCGGCGAGCAGCCCGAGCGATCCCAGCAGCCGATCCGGTCCGGCATCAATTTCGTCAGCGTCGATGTGATCGTGACCGACGGCAAGGGAGAGCCGGTGCTCGACCTGAAGCCCGAGGACTTCACCGTCACCGAAGATGGCAAGCCTCAGACGGTCGAGAGCTTCACGGTCGTCAAGATCGACGCCGTCGCGCAGGACGAGAACCGGCCGACGACCGCCATCCGGACGGACTACGACGAGGAGCGTGAGGCGACGAGGGCCGACGTGCGGCTCTTCGTGCTGTTCCTCGACGATTACCATGTCCGGCGCGGCAACGACATGGCCGTCCGCAAGCCGCTGGTTGAGTTCGTCCAGAACCAGCTCGATCCAGCCGACATGGTGGCGGTGATGTACCCGCTGACGTCCGTCACCGACATTCACTTCACGCGTAACCGGAATGCGACCATCAGTGCCATCCAGGGCTTCCAGGGGCGCAAGTTCGATTACCAGCCGCGCAACGCCTTCGAGGAGCAGTATGCCTACTATCCGGCCGCGACGGTCGAGCGCGTCCGGAACCAGGTGACGATGGGGGCATTGAAGGCGGCGGCGGTGAGGCTTGGCGGGCTCCGCGAGGGACGCAAGTCGATCATCTTCATCAGTGAGGGGTTCACGACGACGCTGCCGGCGCAGTTGAACGATCCGGTGGCCGCAATGCCCGGGCGCGGCAACCCGGTGGCGCGCCGGCCGTCGCCAGGCACCGACATGATCAACGAGCGCGAGAACATGATCAACACGTCGGACATGATGACCGACATGCGCGACGTGTTCGACGTCGCGAACCGGCAGAACACCTCGATTTACCCGGTGGATCCGCGCGGCCTGGCAACCGGCGAGTACGACATCAACGAGGGGGTCGGGATGACGGTCGACCGCCATCACCTTGCCGCCTCGCTCGACACACTGCGGACGCTGGCGGCGAACACCGACGGCCGCGCCATCATCAACAGGAACGATCTGGCCACCGGGATGCGGCAGATCATCCGCGACTCGAGCGCCTACTATCTTCTGGGCTACAACTCGAGCCAGTCGCCGACCGATGGCAGGTTCCACGAGATCCGGGTGCGGGTGAATCGCCGCGGGCTCGACGTGCGTGCCCGGAAGGGGTACTGGGCGGTCACGGCTGAAGAGGCAGCCCGTGCGAATGCGCCGGCAAAGCCCGGCCCGCCCACCGCCGTGACGTCCGCGCTGAACGCGATTGCAGAGCCGGATCGCGGAAGGCCCGCACGCTTCTGGATCGGAACGGCGAAGGGGGAGAGCGGGCAGACCCGCGTCACGTTCACGTGGGATCCGATAGCGGCCGCACCGGGAACTGTGGCTACGCAGTCGGACCAGGCCTCCCGGGTGATGATCACGGCAAGCACGCCGGACGGCACGCAGCTGTTCCAGGGCCGCGCGCCAGGGACGGCAGGGGAGACCTCCACCGCCGACGATCGCACGGTGCGCTTCGATGCACGTCCGGGCCAGGTGCAGCTGCGGATGGTCGTCGAAGGGCCGGCCGGGCAGGTCATCGACTCGGTGACGCGAGAGCTGACGCTGCCGGACTTCACGCAGGTGCAGGTGGCACTGGCGACCCCCCGTGTCTATCGGGGGAGGACGGTGCGCGACCTCGCGGCGGTCCGCTCGAATCCGGAGGCCGTGCCCACGCCCGATCGCGAGTTCTCCCGGGTCGAGCGGCTGCTCGTCCGCACCGAGGCGTACACGCCGGGAGGGGCCCCGCCGGCGATCACCGCCAGGCTGCTCAACCGCAGTGGGGGGAAGATGGCGGACCTTCCAATCCAGAGTCCGCAGGCCGGAAGCGGGGAGCTGGAGCTGCCGCTGTCGTCACTGCCGATGGGCGACTACCTGATCGAGATCAACGCGGCAACCGAAACAGGGTCTGCGCAGGAGCTGGTCGCCTTCAAGGTCGGCCGGTAGGATCCGGCGCCTACGCGTACATGCCGCGCATGCGCGTGACCGTCGCCACCCGGTTGATCGCCACGATGTAGGCTGCGGTGCGCATGTCCGTCCGGTAACGGACCGACGTGTCGAGCACATCGCGGAAGGCCTCGCACATCTTCGCCTCCAGGCGCCGGTTCACTTCCTCTTCTTCCCAGAAGTAGCCGTGACGGTTCTGGACCCATTCGAAGTACGAGGTGCTGACACCGCCGGCATTCGCCAGGATGTCCGGGATTACGAAGATGCCGCGCTCGTGCAGGTGGCGGTGGGCCTCCGGCGTGGTGGGGCCATTGGCTCCTTCCGCCACGACCTTCGCGCGGATCGCCGGGGCGTTCTCGAGAGTGATCTGGTTTTCGAGCGCCGCAGGGACGAGCACGTCCACGTCCATGGTGAACAGCTGTTCGTTGTCGATCGGCTCGCCACCGGGGAATCCGTCGATCGTTTTGTGCCCCTTCGCGAAGTCGAGCATCCGGGCGATGTCCAGGCCGGCGGCGTTGTAGACGCCCCCTTTCCAGTCGGTCACCGCGACGATCTTCGCACCGATCCCGGCGAGCAGGTCCGCGGAAACGGAGCCGACGTTGCCGAAACCCTGCACGGCGACAGTCGCACCCTTGATGTCGAACCCCACGTACTTGGCCGCTTCCCGCGTGACGATCATCACGCCGCGGCCCGTGGCCTCACGCCGCCCGAGCGAGCCGCCCATCTCGATCGGCTTGCCGGTGACGACCGCAGTGGAGGTGTGCCCGACGTGCATGCTGTAGGTGTCCATCACCCACGCCATGATCTGATCGTTGGTGTTCACGTCGGGGGCCGGAACATCCTTGTCGGGGCCGATCGCGTCGATGATCTCGGCGATGTAGCGGCGGGTGAGGGCTTCGAGCTCCCGGCGCGACATGCGGGTCGGGTCGCAGATGACCCCGCCTTTGCCCCCGCCGAACGGCACGTGCGCGACGGCACATTTCCAGGTCATCCAGGCGGCAAGCGCCGTGACCTCGTCCAGCGTCACGTCGGGATGGTATCTGATGCCCCCCTTGGCCGGCCCGAGCGTGATGTTGTACTGCACCCGGTAACCGGTGAACACCTCGATCTCACCGTTGTCCATCTGAACCGGACAGGAAACAGCAATCTGCCGCTTGGGGTTGGTGAGGATCTTCCAGATGCCGGGATCCAGTCCGAGCAGGCGTGCTGCCCCGTCGAACTCCTGGAGCATCGCATTGAAGATGCTTCCGCCTGCTGCCATGTCTCTCCTTCGGTGTACGCTCCGTGGGTAACGGCGCACGGATACACGTCGGACGCTACTGTGGCGCAACGCGGCAAGTCAAGCGAGAGGGCCTCTTCCGGGCGGTGGGTATAATGGCCGCAGCGATGAAAGGTGCCGCCCGCACGGAACGGCAGCGCTGGGAGCGCGAGGTGCTGGAGCCGGCGATCGAGAAGTCGCCCGAGCGCCCCGTTCCCTTCACCACGATCTCCGGGCGCCCGGTGGAGCGGCTCTATTCACCGGAAGACCTCGAGGCGCTGGACTACTCCCGCGACCTGAATCATCCCGGTCTCTACCCGTACACGCGCGGCATCCATCCCTCCGGCTACCGCGGCAAGCTCTGGACGATGAGGCAGTTTGCCGGCTTCGGGACGCCGGAGGAGACCAATGAGCGGTACAAGGCGCTGCTGAACGCAGGTGGCACCGGGCTCAGCGTCGCGTTCGACCTCCCGACCCTGATGGGCCGAGACCCCGACCACGAGCTGTCGCTTGGCGAGGTCGGCAAGTGCGGCGTCAGCATCGTCTCGCTTGCTGACATGGAGCGGCTGTTCGACGGCATCTCGCTGGGCGGGATCACGACGTCGATGACGATCAATTCCCCTGCCGCGATGATCTTTGCGATGTACCTGGTCGTCGCCGAGAAGCAGGGGGCGGACTGGAGGACGCTGTCCGGGACGATCCAGAACGACATCCTGAAGGAGTTCATCGCGCAGAAGGAGTATATCTACCCGCCGCGCGAATCGATGCGGCTCATCACCGACATCTTCACCTTCTGCGCACGCGAGGTGCCGCGTTGGAACACCGTGTCGGTGAGCGGGTATCACATCCGGGAAGCGGGATCGACGGCCCTCCAGGAGCTGGCCTTTACCCTGCGCGACGGGATCGAGTACGTGCAGTACGGCATCGACGCCGGGCTCGACGTCGACGACTTCGCCCCGCGTCTGTCGTTCTTCTTCAACTCTCACAGCGACTTCTTCGAAGAGATCGCCAAGTTCCGGGCAGCGCGCAAGCTCTGGGCGGAAGTCATGCGCGAGCGCTTCGGCGCACGTGACGAGCGCTCCTGGAAGCTGCGGTTCCACACGCAGACGGCCGGCGTTTCCCTGACGGCCCAGCAGCCGTACAACAATGTCGTGCGGACGGCGATCCAGGCGCTGGCAGCGGTGCTTGGAGGGACGAACTCCCTGCACACGAACTCGCTCGACGAGGCGCTCGCGCTTCCGACGGAGCAGGCTGCCACACTGGCGCTGCGCACGCAGCAGGTGATTGCCCATGAGAGCGGCGTCACCAACGTCGTCGATCCGCTTGGCGGGTCCTACTTTCTCGAGCGGCTGACGCTCGATATGGAGCGGGGCGCGAAGGAATACTTTTCCACAATCGATGGCATGGGGGGGATGGTGGCGGCGATCGAGCGGGGCTACCCGCAGCGGGAAATCGCCGAGGCTTCCTACACCTTCCAGCAGGCGGTGGAAAAGCGGGAGAAGGTTATCGTGGGCGTGAACGCCTTCGCACAGAAGGACGACCCTCTGCCGCCGATCCTTTACATCGACGACAGCACCGCTGAAATCCAGCTGCGGCGTCTGGAGGAGCTCCGCCGAACGCGCAACGGCGATGCCGTGGTGGCCTCGCTCGACAACCTCCGCGAGACCGCGAGAGGCACCGGCAACACCATGGACGCGCTGCTGAACTGCGTCAGGGCCTATGCCACGGTGGGCGAGATGTGCGATGCCCTGCGCGAGGTCTGGGGAGAGTACGAAGAGGTGCCATTGATCTAGTGGACAGCTTCCAGTTTCCTGTTTCCAGTTTCCGGTTGCCAGTTCAGTAGTTCAGGGACCCAGCTGCATGCCTCCCGACGGCCTGCTGGAGGGGTGGCCGCAGACTGAACAGGAATCAGGAGCTTGCCTCTCCGCGGACAATGGCCACGTGACAAGAATTGGGAACCGGCAAGTGTAATCCCACTGGGAACTGGCAACTGACATCTGGGAACTGGGAACTGGCGACTGGCCGCGACTGGCAACTGGCAACTGGGACCGGCAACTGACATCTATGCCCCGAATCCGCGTCATCATCGCCAAGCCCGGGCTGGACGGCCACGACCGCGGGGCCAAGGTGATCGCCAGGGCCCTGCGGGATGCGGGCATGGAGGTCATCTACATGGGGCTGCGGCAGACGGCCGAGGGGATTGTCTCTGCGGCGCTGCAGGAGGATGCCGATGTCATCGGCCTCTCCATCCTCTCCGGCGCGCACATGCACATCTGCCCCCGGCTCATGCAGCTCCTCCACGAGAAGGGACTCGACGATGTGCTGGTAGTGGTCGGAGGGATCATTCCTGACGTGGACATTCCCAAGCTGCAGGAGATGGGCGTCAGGGGCATTTTTCTGCCCGGCACGCCCATGCAGGAGATCATCCGCTTCATCGGCGCTAATGTGAGGCCCCGCCTGGAGCGCGTGTGACATGCTCGACAACGTGAAGAATCTGCTCCCGGCGCAGGCCGGAGCGACGCCGGAGCGCGAGATGACGTCCGGTCCGGAGATGGAGCCCGACACGGCGGCGCCTGCGGATCCTGCGCCAACAGACCCTCTCGAAGCCTTTTTTGAGCGCCTCGACTCCGCGTTCGCGGGCATAGGTCAGAAAGACTATCGATCGCAGCCGCGCCCTCTCGACCCTTCGTCCGGCGAGGAGCCCGAACCGCCGGCGTCCCCTGAGGTTTCCGGTCACTCGGAACCGGTTCACACGCATCTGGCAACTGCGTTCGCGGCACTGCTGGCGGCCGAACAGGGTCTCGTGCCGCTTCAGCCTGGTGCCCTCGTGCCGCCTGTCGCGATGATCCCCGACGAGGTGATCGAGCGGATAGTCGAGCGCGTCCTCGCCAGGCTGGCGGAGGATCCTATACGGCGTCCGTGAGGGACACCACCGAACTCGCCTCCTTCTTGCCTCCTGATCTCCCGCTCTGCCGTCGATCCTGGATAGGTGGCGGTCGTTGAAGAGGGCGCAGGCGCAGGCGTCAGGCAGATCGCCGGGTGATCCGTTACGATCGGGCTATGCCAGACGGTCAGGAGCCTACCGACAGTCATTCGTTTTCCGTACCCGACAAGCCAGCCCTCGAGGGACTCGAGCAGAAATGGACGGCACGCTGGGAAGCGGAGCGCGTCTACCAGTTCGACCGCTCACGGCCCCGGGAGGAGGTCTATTCGATCGACACGCCTCCGCCTACGGTCAGCGGCTCGCTCCACGTCGGGCACGTCTTCTCGTACACACACACTGATGTCGTCGCGCGGTTCCAGCGGATGCGGGGACGTGCCGTGTTCTACCCGATGGGCTGGGACGACAACGGGCTGCCGACCGAGCGGCGCGTGCAGAACTACTTCGGCGTGCGGTGCGAGCCGTCGCTGCCGTACGAGCCGGCGTTCACGCCCCCCGACAAGCCGCCGAAGCCTCCAATTCCGGTGTCGCGGCCGAACTTCATCGAGCTCTGCACGCGGCTGACCGCGGAAGACGAGAAGGTCTTCGAACACCTCTGGCGCCACCTCGGGCTCTCGGTGGACTGGTCGATGACGTACGCCACAATCGAGCGCCGCGCGCAGCGCGTGTCCCAGCTGGCCTTCCTTCGTCTGCTGAACCGCGGCCTGGCGTACCAGGTGGAGGCGCCAACGCTGTGGGACGTGGATTTTCGAACGGCTGTGGCGCAGGCGGAGCTCGAAGATCGCGAGCAGCCCGGCGCCTACCATCGCGTTCGGTTTGCCAGGCCCGACGGCGGAGGGTCGGTCGAAATCGAGACGACCCGGCCGGAGCTGATCCCGGCATGCGTGGCACTTGTCGCGCACCCGGACGACGAGCGGTACCGGCCGCTGTTCGATCGTGAGGTGACGACACCGCTCTTCGGCGTCAGCGTACCGGTGAAAGCACATCCGCTGGCAGACCCGGAGAAGGGCTCCGGCATTGCCATGATCTGCACCTTCGGTGACCTTACCGACGTGGTCTGGTGGCGTGAGCTGTCGCTGCCTGTGCGCGCGATCATCCAGGCCAACGGCACACTGCGTCCGCTGTCGTGGGGAGAGCCAGGGTGGGAGAGTGCGGACCGTGACGGCGCACAGGCCTCTTACGATCAGATTGCGGGCTTGTCGGCATCGAAGGCGCGTACGAGGATCGTCGATCTGCTGCGCGGGAGTGGAGATTTGACGGCGGAGCCCCGCCCCATCACGCACGCCGTGAAGTTCTACGAAAAAGGGGACCGGCCGCTCGAGATCATCACCAGCCGCCAGTGGTTCATCAAGACGATGGAGTTCCGGGACCGGCTGCTCCAACGGGGAGGGGAGCTGCGGTGGCATCCTCCGTACATGCGGGCGCGGCTCGAGAACTGGATCAATGGGCTCAACGGCGACTGGTGCGTGAGCCGGCAGCGGTTCTTTGGCGTGCCGTTTCCCGTCTGGTACCGGGTGCGCGAGGACGGGTCGGTGGACCACGGCGCGCTCCTCTTGCCGGGAGAGGACCAGTTGCCCATGGATCCCTCGACCGACGTGCCCGACGGGTTCACACCGGAGGACCGTGACCGCCCCGGCGGGTTCACTGGCGACAAGGACGTCATGGATACGTGGGCGACCTCCTCCCTCACTCCGCAGATTGCCGCGCGGTGGGAAGAGGACCCGGACCTGTTTGCCCGCGTGTTCCCCATGGACCTCCGGCCGCAGGCGCACGACATCATCAGGACCTGGCTGTTCGCCACCGTGCTGCGCTCGGAACTGGAGCACGAGTGCCTGCCCTGGGGAAACGCGGCAATCTCCGGCTGGGTCCTCGACCCGGACCGCAAGAAGATGTCGAAGTCGAAGGGGAATGTGGTCACCCCGATGGGGTTGCTCGAGGAGCACGGCTCCGACGGCGTACGCTACTGGGCGGCGAGCGGACGCCCCGGAACAGACACGGCGTTCGACCCCGCGCAGATGAAGGTCGGCCGGCGGCTCGCCATCAAGCTGCTGAACGCGTCGAAATTCGTTCTCGCGCGGCCGGAGCCGGTTGGTCCCGTCACCCATCCCCTCGACCGGGGACTGCTCACGAGCCTTCGCACGCTCGTGGCGGATGCAACCCGTGCGCTCGAGGGGTACGACTACGCACGCGCACTTCAGCTCACCGAGACGTTCTTCTGGTCCTTGTGCGACAACTATCTCGAGATGGTGAAGTCGCGCCGCTACGGCGATCACGGCGCCGAGGCTGCCGGCTCCGCCAACGCCACGCTCCTCTGCGCGCTGTCGGTGCTGAACCGTCTGTTTGCGCCGTACCTGCCGTTTGCGGCGGAAGAGGTCTGGTCCTGGTGGCAACCCGGTTCAGTGCACCGGGCGCAGTGGCCGCAGGTGGAGGAGATCGATCGCCTTGCTCCCGCCGACGAGGATTCACTGCGTGCGCTCGATGCCGCGGTTGAGGTGCTCGGCGAAATCCGGCGGATCAAGTCCACCGAAAAGCGGCCCCTCAAGGCGCGGATTGATCTCGCGGACGTCTCATGGACCGCCGACGTCCTTCCGCTGTTGAAGGGGGTCGAGGTCGACGTCCGTACGGCAGCAGGCGTCGAACGCTTCACTTATGCGGAAGGTGGTGACCGGCTGTCGCTGTCCGTCACCTTCGCTGCGGACACCGGCGAGGCGGCTCAGGCACGCGCATGAAGACGGTGCCGTTCACGCCCCTTGCCCCGGAGGCATACCGCGAGATCGTACGCCGGGCACTGGCCGAGGACATCGGAAGCGGCGACATCACGACAGGGGCGACGGTCTCCGCGGACCAGAAGGGACGCGGCATCCTCCTCGCGAAGTGCACCTGCGTCATCGCGGGTATGGACGTCGCGGCCGAGGCATTCCGTCAGCTGGACCCGTCGGTGGCCGTCACCGTGCTCCGACCGGACGGCACGGGTTGCGCACACGGAGATGTCGTGGCGGAGATTTCGGGACCGGCTGCCTCGCTTCTCACCGGCGAGCGGACGGCTTTGAACCTGGTGCAACGGCTGTCAGGAATCGCAACCCTGACGCGCCGGTTCGTCGAGGCTGCCGGGGGGCGCATCACGATCCTCGACACGAGGAAGACGACGCCGATGCTGCGGGTGCTGGAGAAGTATGCCGTGCGCGCCGGGGGAGGGACGAACCATCGGCAGGGGTTGGACGACGCGATCCTGATCAAGGACAACCATATCCGGCTGGCCGGCGGAGTGGCCCACGCGCTGCGGCGCGCCAGACATGCGAGGCCCGGCTGGCCAGTGGAGGTGGAGGCCCAGAGTCTTGAGCAGGTCGATGCCGCGGTCGACGAGGGGGCGGACATCATCCTGCTCGATAACCTGCCGACCGATGCGATCCAGGAAGCCGTGCGCCGGATCGCGGGGCGCGCACGCGTGGAGATATCCGGCGGCGTGACCCTCGAAAGGATTCCCGAGCTTGCCGGAACCGGGGCGGATTACGTCTCGGTGGGGGCGCTCACGCACTCGGCTCCGGCAGCGGATCTGAGCTTTGAGCTCGAACCAGATGTTTGAACCCCTGCCGGAGGAAATCGACGCGGCGCTGCGCGCCACGGAGGGAGCGCGCGGTCGCTTTGGCGCGCCGTGCGTGTTTGCCTTCGAGACGCCGTCCACCAACGATCTGGCCGCCCGGATGGCCGATCGCGGGGCTCCCCAGGGGGCCATGGCCCTGACGCTGTCGCAGACCGCCGGACGCGGCCGTCTCGGCCGGACCTGGTTCTCTCCCCCCGGGGCAGGGCTCTATGTGTCCCTCGTCCTCCGCAGCGCGAGGATCGCTCCTGTGCTGACGCTCGCCGGGGGAGTGGCGGTGGCCAGCGGCGTCCGGCATGCGACGGGGTTGCCGGTCCAGCTCGAATGGCCGAACGACGTGGTCATTCCGGACGCGTTCGCGCCCGGCCGCCGGCGCAAGCTGGCGGGGATCCTGGCGGAAGGTGCAACCGGCCCCGACGGCCTGCAGTATGTCGTGCTGGGTTTCGGGATCAACCTGCGCAATGCGCTCTACCCGCCAGAGATTGCGAACATCGCGACGTCTCTCGAAGCGGAGCTCGGGCGCGATGTGGACGCCGGTACGATTTTGGCGGCCGTGCTCGTCGCGCTCAACGAGCAGGTCACCTCTGCGGAAGCGGGCGATACGCAGGTGGTGCTGGACCGCTGGCGGGCCCTGGCGCCGGCTGCCGTCGGCGAGTGCATCGAGTGGACGGCCGATGGCGTGACGCGCCGTGGCACGACGGCCGGCATAGACGACCGGGGCGCGCTGCTGGCGCGGATCGGCGGGCGCACCGAGCGGATCATCTCGGGCGCAGTCGCCTGGGTCCGGGATTAAGGTTCCGCATGCTCCTGGCTATCGACGTCGGCAATACGAATGTGACCATCGGCGTGTTCGACGGTACGACGCTGGTGCACAACTGGCGGCTGGCTGCCTTACGGGATCGGACCGCTGACGAGCTCGGCATCCTGGTGACGCGGCTGTTCGAGACCACGCACGTCCAGGTTGAGACGGTGAGCGGGATCGTGGTCGCCTCGGTCGTGCCGCCGCTCACACGGCCCATCGAGGAAATGTGCGGCCGCTACTTCGGCCGGCCGGCTCTGCTGGTGGATGCCGCAAACGCCGGCATTCCGATCGATTATTTCCCGCCCGGCGACGTTGGCGCCGATCGCATCGTCAATGCCGTGGCGGCGCGCGAGAAGTACGGCCGCGGCGGAGAAGTGCCCCTGATTGTCGTCGATTTCGGGACCGGAACGACCTTTGATGTCATCTCACGCGATGGGGAGTATGTCGGCGGCATCATCTGTCCAGGCATCGGGATCTCGGCGGAAGCGCTGTTTCAGCGTGCCGCCCGGCTTCCGCTCGTGGAGGTGCGCAAGCCTGACGGGGTCGTGGGACAAACCACCGTCGCTGCCATACAGTCGGGGCTGTTCTTCGGGTATGTAGAAATGGTCGACGGACTGCTGCGCCGCATCCGCGAGGAAGTGGCAGGTGGAGAGGATGCGGTGGTGATTGCCACCGGGGGACTGGCCGGCGTGCTGTCGTCGGAAGCGCGCGGCATCCATCACGTGGAGCCGAACCTGACCCTCGAGGGGCTCCGGCTGATCTGGCAGAGGAATCGCCCCGCGTGAGCGACTCCGCGGATTACGTGCGTCAGGTGGAAACGTATCTGTGTCAGAAGAACAGGGGGCATCTCGTGCGCGTGGTCGGCCCGGCGTTCGAGATGGTCTGCGGCTGGGTGGCGAACGGGGTTCCGTTGAAGGTGGCGTTCCAGGGAATCGATCGCGCCTGTATCCGCTACGACGCCAGAGGTCCCCGGCGCCGGCCGCTGCGAATCGAGTTCTGCGAGGCGGACGTGCTGGATGCCTTCGACGCCTGGCGTCGTGCAGTAGGCGTTAGTGCGGCCGCGGATGCTGCGGACGACGAGCCTGATGCCTCCCGGCGCAAGCCGGCACTGGCCTCACATGTGGAACGGGCAATCGCGAGGCTGGCACACGTTCGCGGGACAGGTACGGCACGATCGCCGTTCGAGGCGTACCTCGAAGATGCAATCCGCAATCTCGAAGGGCTGGCCTCCTCCGCTCTGCGCGCCCGCGGGGAAGCACGGGCGCAACTGGTGGCTCGCCTGCGTGAGCTCGATGAAATGCTGATCGCCGCGGCCGTCGCGCATCTCGAACCGGAGCGCGCCCGCGCCTTGCGGGAGGAGGCCGCACAGGAGATCGCGCCGTTTGCCGCGCGCATGCCGACCGCCAATCGGGAGCGTGCCCTGGCGCTCGCATTCGAGCGCCAGTTGCGGGATGCGCTGGGCCTGCCGATCGTCGCATACGACTAGACGTACCCATCCCGACATGAGCCTCCAGCCCTCGCAGGAAATCGAGCTGCAGATTGAGAAGCCGGCTGCCGGCGGCCGGATGATCGCACGGTACGAACGCCAGGTGGTGCTCGTACTCGGCGCGATTCCGGGGGAGCGTGTTCTCGCGCGGATCTCCCGTGTGGAGCGCCAGGTGGCGTTCGGTGATGTCCTGGAGGTCCTGGAGCCCTCGCCCGATCGCCGGGAGATGGGGGGCGACCCGCGATGCGGCGGCTGCCTGTATGCGCATGTCTCCTACGGCAGAGGGCTGGAACTGAAAGGCGAGGTGATCGCTGACGCCTTTGCGCGGCTCGGGCGGATTCCGCTGCCGTCCCCGGTTCCGGTGGATGCCTCGCCGGATCGTGGGTACCGCATGCGCGCGCGCCTTCACGTCCGCAGCGGCCGCGTCGGCTTCTATCGTGAGGGCACCCACGAGCTGTGTGACGCCGCGGGAACCGGGCAGTTGAGCGACGAGGCGGTGAATGCGGCACAGACGGCGACCACGCACCTTGCCGAGAGAGGCACCGCAGTGTCGTCCCTGGAGCTGACCGAGAACATGGCGGCCGACCAGCGGGTGCTGCAGATCACGGCCTCTCCGGGGACGGAGCTCGAGGATGCCGCGCTCGACGGCGCGGCAGCTGCGGCGGCGCTGTCCGGCCTCTCCGCGCGGTCGGAGAACGGCCGGCTCCACACGTCAGGGGTTCCCATCGTGTCAGATTCCCTGGACAGCCTTACAGCGGGTCGGGTCGTCTCAGGCGCTCTGGAGCGCCATGCGGAGTCCTTCTTCCAGGCCAACCGCTTCCTCCTGCCGTCCCTGGTGCAGACGGTGCTCGATGCAGTCCCTGCGGACGGAGATCTGCTGGACCTCTATGCCGGTGTCGGGCTGTTCTCGGTTGCACTGGCGGCTACGGGGCGCACACGTGTCACTGCCGTCGAGGGGGATCGATCGAGCGGCAAGGATCTCCAGCGCAATGCCGCACCGTATGCCGGGGCACTGCGGGTTTCGATTGGCAGCGTCGAAGAGTATCTGACGCGGCGGCGTGCCCCCGGGCCCGCGACGATCATCGTTGATCCTCCACGCACGGGGATCTCCCGCGAAGCGATGCAGGCTGTCGTTGCTCGAGGTGCCCACCGGGTGGTGTACGTCTCGTGCGACCCGGCGACGATGGCGCGCGATGCGCGACGGCTGCTGGATGGCGGCTACCGGCTGACGTCGCTGCGCGGATTCGATTTGTTTCCCAACACGCCGCATGTGGAGGCGATGGGGGTATTCGACAGGTGAGTCTCAGCGGCGGCCCGCCGCCTTCAACGAGGTGCCGATGCACACGAGGCTTAGTGGACTATGTAATCGGCCACAACGGGGTCATCGTCGGACAGCCCCGTCCATGGCACCCACGCGGTGGTGGGTGTCGCGGGCTCAATACCGTGTGGCTCAACAGGACACTCGGGGGCTGACTCCTGTGTCGGACCTATGGCGGGATCGGAATTCAAATTGCACATGCGGGAGCTCGTCCGTCCAAATGGATGGGGCGTTCGCAAATGAGAAAAATTGGGCTGAATATGCAGAACGATTTCCGTAGAATGGGCCCTCGAGGGCACACTCTACGGCCACGGGTGCTCCGCGTCGTGGGAAAAGGGGCGGTGTTGCTGAGTCTGGCGCTGGTAGTGGGGCTGACCCTGGCAAGCCCTGCAGTGGCACAGGCGCAGGAGCGCCTGATCTTCCCGGCTGTCGAGGATGCGCAGGCGCTGATCCTCGAGAAGATCAGGAACGAGCAGGTAAGGCTCGACATCGCGGTCTGGTATCTCGTCGATCGCGACGTCT
>JACCXG010000262.1 GCA_013697225.1 Acidobacteriota bacterium | reverse complement strand
GCCCTGCTCCGTGCGCTCCGCCTGCTCCGTGCCCCGCAGTTTCCCACGTGGTGCGCCGCGATCACAGCGCGTGGGGCCGCTCCCAACTCCCAACGCCCAACGCCACCGCCCACTCCAACGCCCTGCTTCCTGCTTCCCGCTTCCCGCTTTCTGCTTACCCGCTGCCCGCCCCCGATGCCCTACGTGGTCGTCCCTCGCGCCGGTCGTAACAGTTCGGCCGCGAGCACGGCATGTCCCCGCGAGCCGCAGATCGCAAACGGAGGAACTCCGGGCGTAGCGATCAAAAGCTGCGAACTGCGAACTGCGAACTGCGAACTGGGAACTGGGAGCTGGAAGCGGGAAGCGGGACGCGGGGCATCAACCTGCCTGATACGGTGGGGTGCTCAAGGCCGGCGGGCTGGGGAAACGTCTGGCGCCCGCCAGCGATATGGCGCCTGGCGCGCGGCTGGTGTCTACTGGATCGAGATGCGGGGACGTGATGACGCGATCGTCGTGGGCGCGGGGCCGAATGGACTTGCGGCAGCAATTGTGCTCGCGCTCGCCGGACGGCGCGTGACCGTCTTTGAGGCGGATGCCACAATCGGCGGCGGCTGCCGGTCCGCGGAGCTGACGCTCCCCGGGTTCGTCCACGACATCTGCTCGGCGGTCCATCCCCTGGCAGTCGGGTCTCCGTTCTTCCGGCGGCTCCCGCTTGCGGATTTCGGTCTCGACTGGGTTGAGCCGCCACTCATGGTGGCGCATCCGCTGGACGACGGCCGTGCGGCAATCGTGGAACGCGACGTCCGTTCGACGGCGGAGGATTTAGGGGTCGATGGCCCAGCCTACCGGCGCCTCTTCGGTTCACTCGTGCACGCCTGGCCCGATCTCGAGAGCACCATTCTGGGCCCCCCTGGCCTGCCCGCCCACCCCCTGTCAGCCGCACGATTCGCGTGGGCGGGGCGAGGCTCGGCTGAGGGGCTGGCGCGCCGGCACTTCAGCACGCCGCGTGCCCGGGCGCTCGTCGCGGGCATGGCGGCGCACGCGATGATTCCCCTGCACCGCATCCCCACAGGGGCCGTCGCCCTGGTGCTCGGCGCGACCGCGCACACGGCCGGCTGGTCGTTCCCGCGGGGAGGAGCCCAGCGCCTGTCAGACGCGCTGGCGGGATATCTGCGCTCCCTCGGAGGAGAAATCGTCGTGAACAGCCGGATCCGATCGGTGGACGATCTCCCGCCTGCGGCCGCGGTTCTGTGCGATCTCTCCCCGCGCCCGCTCCTGGCGATTGCGGGGCACCGCTTTCCGGCCTGGTACCGCCGCAAGCTCGAGAGCTATCGATACGGACCGGGCGCATTCAAGGTGGACTGGGCGCTGGGCGCCCCCGTACCGTGGCGCGATCCGCACTGCGCGCGCGCCGGCACGGTCCACATCGGCGGGACACTCGAGGAAATCAGCGCCGCCGAGCGGGCGCCGTGGGCGGGCCGTGCCGCCGAACGCCCCTACGTACTCTTCTCGCAGCCCACGCTGTTCGACGAGTCCCGTGCGCCGGGCGGCCGGCACGTGGCCTGGGCGTACTGTCACGTCCCCTCCGGCTGCACGGTCGACATGCTGCCGCGCATCGAAGCGCAGATCGAGCGGTTCGCGCCCGGCTTCCGCGAGCGTGTGCTCGCGCGCCACGTGATGACGCCCGCCGACATCGAGCGCCACAACCCGAACATGGTCGGCGGCGACATCGGCGCAGGCGTCGTGGATCTCCGCCAGCTCTTCACCCGCCCGACGTGTCACACGTACTCCACACCGGTCCGCGGGCTGTACATCTGCTCGGCATCCACCCCGCCCGGCGTCGGCGTCCACGGGATGTGCGGGTATCACGCGGCGCAGAGGGTTCTGGGCAAATGACGGGGTTCGGCGGGGTTCGAACGGGGTTCTGCAGGGTTCTCACGGGGTTCGGTTCCACTGGGTTCCGCTTCACGGGTTCGGAACCGGTTTCGATTGTTTCCCTTGCGCCTCCCTTTCTCCCCTTCTCATGTGGAACCGTGGAACTGGAGAGCGCCTGTCGTCCGTCGTGCCGTTCATCTGGATGGCGGACGAACGGGCTCGGCCGGCAGGATGTGCATCTGGGTCGAGAGGGTGAATCGCCTGCTCTCTATCTCGAACTCCAGCTCCCCGAAGACCGCTGTAGATCCGGTGGAGAGCAGAGTCAGATCTGCACGGAATGTTGCGCCTACGGCAGGCATGGTCCGGGCAGTGCGCATCACCGCCTCACCCCACCGCGACGTGCGGAAATCCCGATTGTGGGACGTGCTCGTCCACACACGTGCTGCTACCGGGGCCGGGTTCGCGGTCACCCGGAAGGTGGCAGTCCCGTCAGCAGCCTCGATCTCCGACGTGATTGCGGGCATGCTCGTGCCCGAGGCGACCGCCCGAACGAACGCGAAGGCTGTGGGGTTCACATCCGGATGCCTGTCGACCCCCGCGTGGCTCGTGTTCGCGAGGTACAGCACTGATTTCGCACCCGGCAATCCTGGCCAGTAGAGGTTCAGGGCATCCGTGGGGGTGTAGTCGTCATTCGTACCCAGGACAATCAACTTTGGCGCAGCCAGACGGTCGCGGTAGGTGTAGGCATCGATCATCTCGATGAGACAACGGCCTCGCGGTGTGTCGGCCCCCTGGATGGTCTCCTCGAAGACGCTGCTGGAGCCGCCTATTCCACCCGTCACCTCCTGGTGATGGGCGATTTGGGCGGGAGAGTTGAGAACATTGATTGCCAACGGGATGATCCCTTTGATTCTCGGATCCGCGGCGGCGCTGAGCCATGCGGTGTGACCACGCTTCGAATGGCCGGCAACGATGAAGCGGTCGATGGGGCTGCTGTCGGCAGTGAGCGCCTGAATGGTATCGATGCTTCGAACGACACTCTTGACCATGGGGAAGAGCAAGGGCCAGGAGTCATCTCCCGTGCGCAGATATTCCGAGAACGTGTGCGCGAGCAACGCGTCTTCCTCCAGCCCACCCAGCAGGGGCTGATTGGGGACCCCGTAGAACAGCGCGGCTGACGTACCGGTTGCATTGCTTGTGGTTTCGAGTGCGCCGGCATCGCCGTCGCCCGGAAGGCCCTCGCGCAGCACGAGGAGCGATGTATCCGGAAAGAGCGGGGCAGCAGGCACGAAGAGCAGCAGGTGATGCTCCCACTTATTGCCCTGCCAGTGCTGTGATATAAGCCGGAGGTCGAAGAGCGTGCCACCCTCGGTCCGGCGCTCGGACACGGTGCTCCAACTGAATGATGTGTCGGCTGCGTGCACGTAACGGTCGAGTGGAGCGGGTGGGCAGAGACCCGGCTCGGACGCCGCACATAGGGCAGCGGCGGAGCGATCCGCTTCCGAAGCGGGGACCACATTGCTCGTGTGGATACCACACGCTCCGGTCGCGAGCAGGGCCAGGATACCCAATGCCGCTACGCGTCGCGTGCAGCGCGACTCTCCGCAACGAGGCGCCGATCGATGCCGGCCGTCTTCCGTCGCCGAAACCAGCTTCCGCAATCCTGCGGTCCTCACGCAGTCATTATCTTCCGGCGCTCCAACCCAGACATGCGGCGCGGGCAGGGACGGGGACAAGGGAGAAGGGACAAGGGAGAACCCTAGAGAATCTCTCTGCCCTCCCCTGTCCGCCTGGTGACGCGCTGGCTGTCCAGGTACTCGAGGAGCGGGACGGCGTACTTGCGCGAGAGGCCGGTCAGTTCCTTGAACTCCCCCACCCCGAACGAGGTGCTGCGTGCCTTGAGCGCCCGCA
>JACCXG010000227.1 GCA_013697225.1 Acidobacteriota bacterium | reverse complement strand
TGCGGGCGTTTTACGTCCCCCGGCGCGGCGGGTGTCGCCAGGCGCTTGCTGACGAAGAGCAGTTCGTAGGCGTGCGCCGGGAACGGCTGCAGGCCATCCGCACAGCTGTAGTTGTTGAAATGCAGATGTGCCACGTGGAAGAAGTTTTTCAGCTTCCTCACAACCTGCAGGTAGGTCTCGAAGTCTCCCTTGAACCCGTGCAGCTCAATCGCGATCTGGTCGATGCGCTGAAGCAGTTCCTCGGGCGCGTTCAGAAGGGCATTCCACTCCGCCCCCTCGACGTCCATCTTGACCAGAAGCGTACGCCCCCCGTCTCCGTTGGCGGCGACATGGTTCTGCAGGGTATCGAAAGACCGGCGATCCGCATCGGCATAGGCTTCCGCGGCGATGCACGCCGGATGGAAGACAGTGTCACCGCCCGGGCAGGAGGGCTGCGTCAGATCGAAGCAGTCGTACTGGTGAACGCGTACGCCCAGCTCCTTCGAGACGTCGCACCCCCAGCCGTCGTATCCGGCGATGCCGTAGGAGTAGGCCGCCTGGACCTCTCCAAGAAGGTTTTCGCACAGCAGGTAGCCGCCGTCGTTCGGCTCGCCATAACGCTTCAGTGTGCAATCGCTCAGCGGAACGGGCTGCAGTTCGCGGTAGAGATCTGCACGCGCCGGGTCCGCCCCGGCCACGAGCACGATTGATGTGTCGCGCGGTTCATCCGAGGGGCGGGCGCCAAGGGCCATCCAGACCCCCACGGCAAAGACGACCAGTATTGCCGTCACCCCGAGACTGACACGGAACCGATACACAGCACCTCCAGGGACGGGGGAATTGTAGCGTGTGTCCCCGGCGTGAGGCGTGACGAGTTCCGGGCGCTACGACGGATGCACGCGGATTTCGTCCCCGGCGCCGTCATCTCCGGGCACCCTGAGGGGAGCGGTGCGGTGAGGGCAGGCCGCGCAGTTCAGCGACTCGCCGTCGCGACCAAGCACCTCCGGACCGCCGCAGGAGCCCCGGAGGCAGCGATTCGAGAACATCGCGCCAACCGACATGGCCAGCATCACGAGGCCTACGACAATGATGCTGAGAAGAATGACAGCGGTCATGGAGTGCCCATCATGGCCTCGAATCGAGGCGATACCAGTTCGTCGAATCCTCCGTCGGCGTTGCGGACCAGGAGCAGCGCCGCCAGATCCAGCCGGGTGGCGAGCCCCAGTCCTTCTTCCGGTCCGAGCACCATCAGCGCCGTTGCGAACCCGTCGGCGCGAACAGCCAGCGGATCGACGACCGTGGCGGAGGCGAGCCGGTGGCGGATCGGTGCCCCGGTCCGTGGATCGATGATATGGCTGATTCGCTCGCCTTGCGCCTCCCGATAGTTCCGGTAGTCGCCTGAGGTGGCCACGGCGACATCGAGAAGCGGCAGCACCCGTGAGGCCGTACGGCGGACGGTGTCGGGCCGCTCCACCGCCACCTGCCAGGGCACCCCAGTCTCGTTCCGCCCGCGGGCCACGAGCTCCCCTCCGACGTCCACCAGGAAATCGGTGAACCCGCGATTTTCCATCAACGATGCCAGGCGATCAGCAGCATACCCGGGGGCAATGGACGAGAAGTCCACCCGAAGCGCCGCGTGGGCCTTTCGCACGGAGGGGGGGTCAGGAATCAGGGTGAGATGCCGCTGACCGGTCATCCCGCGGAGGCGTGCCAGCTCGGCCGCCTCTGGGGGCGCGGCAGCTGCGCCTCCGGTGCCGAAGCCCCAGGCGTCGACAAGCGGGGCGACCGTGACGTCGAGGGCGCCTCCGGTCAGGTCGGCGAGGTCGGCTGCCCAGCGAAACACGTCGAAGGTTTCCTGGGCCACCGGGAACGGGTCCGTGGATTGTGACGTGTTGAAGCGGGAGAGCTCCGACTCGGGGTCCCACGTCGACATGAGCCCTTCGATGCGGGCGAGATCGTCCCGGATGCTTCGGTCGACCGCCGTGCTCTCCTCTCCGCTGAGCCCCTCGCCCGCCGGTACCACCTTCACCGACCAGGTGGCCCCCATGGTCGGGCCGGAGAACTCCACCGTCCGACGGGCCGGTTCAGCACGGCCGCAGCCGATGAGGAGTGCACCCGTCAGCAGGAGCGCCAGCGGCGCCCGGGCAACGGCGCTCGATCCTGCACTTCCCCGCATCGCGCTCCTCTTCCGCATTCCCTCTATAGGACCGCCTGCCTGCGGCCGACGATTCGTTATCCGAAGTCGTCGAAGAGAATGTTCTCGCGCTCCACCCCGAGATCCCCCAGGGTCTTCATGCAGGCTGCCAGCATCGGAGGGGGACCGCACAGGTAGTACTCGATGTCTTCCGGTGCGGAATGATCCTTCAGGTATTGTTCGAGCACCACCTGGTGGATGAAGCCGGTGTAGCCGGTCCAGTTGTCCTCCGGGAGCGGTTCCGAAAGCGCCAGGTGCCACCGGAAGTTCTCGTTCTCCCGCTGGATCGCATCGAAGTCCTCCACGTAGAACGCTTCGCGGAGGCTTCTGGCGCCGTACCAGTAGGTCACCTTCCGGTTCGTTTTCAGGCGCCGGAATTGATCGAAGATGTGCGAGCGCATCGGGGCCATGCCGGCGCCGCCGCCGATGTAGAGCATCTCGGCGTTCGTCTCGCGTGCGAAGAACTCGCCGAACGGGCCGGAGATCGTGACCTTGTCACCAGGCTTGAGCCCGAAGATGTAGGACGACATCTTGCCGGCGGGCACGTCCTCTGGTGCGCGCGGCGGCGGCGAGGCAATCCGGACGTTCAGCATGATGATGCCGGCCTCTTCCGGGTAGTTCGCCATGGAATAGGCGCGCGAGACCGGGTCGTCCACCTTGGAGACGTACCGCCACATGTTGAACTTGTCCCAGTCGCCGCGGTACTCGTCCTCCACGAGGAAGTCGGAATACTTCACGGCGTGCGCGGGCGCCTCGATCTGGATGTAGCCGCCCGCGCGGAACGGAACGGAGTCCCCTTCCGGCAGGTCGAGCACCAGCTCCTTGATGAACGTTGCCACGTTGTGGTTCGAGCGAACGGTGCACTCCCACTGGCGGACGGAGAAAATCGACGGCTCGAGGCCGATCCGCATGTCCTCCTTGACCTTGACCTGGCAGGTGAGTCGCACGCCGTGGCGCGCCTCGCCGCGCGAGACGTGGCTCGTCTCGGTGGGAAGCAGCGCCCCACCCCCCGAGTAGACATGGGCCTTGCAGACGCCGCACGTGCCCTTCCCGCCGCACGCAGACGGCACGAAGATGCCGTTCTCGGCCAGCGTGCCCAGGAGGGTCCCGCCGGCGGCCGTCGTAATAGCCTTCGACTCATCGTCATTGACGACAATCCGGACGTTCCCGGACGAGACGAGGCGGCTGCGCGCGACGAGCAGGAGGCCGACGAGGGCAAGGATCACCCCCGTGAACATCCCCACGCCCATGAAGATCGTTGTCATTTCCATGGATGATTCCAGTCCCCGGCCGGCAGCCGCTCCCGCAGGAGCGGGACACGGCGGGCGGGCGCCACCCTCAGAGCTGAATCCCGGCGAACGCCATGAAGCCGATCGCCATCAGCCCGGTGATGATGAATGTGATGCCGAGGCCCCGAAGCCCCTCGGGCACGTTGCTGTAGCGCATGCGCTCGCGAATGGCCGCCAGTGCAACGATGGCCAGCGCGAACCCGCCCCCGGACCCGACCCCGAACACCACGCTCTCGGCAAGGGTGTACGAGCGCTCCACCATGAAGAGCGTTCCCCCGAGGATGGCGCAGTTGACCGCGATGAGCGGCAGGAAGATGCCCAGCGTGGCGTACAGCGCCGGCACGTGCCGGTCGAGGATCATCTCCACGATCTGCACCGCTGCCGCGATCGTCCCGATGTAGGTGAGGAACCCGAGGAACGACAGATCGTAGGTCGCCAGGGTGGGGCTCAACCATGCAAGCGCCCCTTCCTTGAGCAGGTAGTGGTAGATCAGGTTGTTCAGCGGGACCGTGATCGTCTGCACGACAACGACCGCGAAGCCAAGCCCGATCGCCGTCTCGACCTTCTTCGACACCGCGAGGAACGAGCACATCCCGAGGAAGAACGCCAGCGCCATGTTCTCGACGAACATGGCGCGCACTGCGATGCTCAGGTAGTGTTCCATGTCAGGCCTCCGCCTTCTCTACCTGGGCCGGCTTCCACGTGCGGAGCGCCCAGATGAACAGGCCGATCAGGAAGAACGCGCCGGGCGCCAGCACCATCAGCCCGTTCGGGGTGTACCACCCGCCCTCGGCCGCCAGCGCGAACACCGGCCGCCCGAAGAACGACCCCGATCCGAAGATCTCGCGGAACGCCCCCACCAGCAGCAGGATCAGCCCGTAGCCCATTCCGTTCCCGAGCCCGTCTGCAAAGCTCAGGCTCGGCGGGTTCTGCATCGCGAACGCCTCGGCGCGCCCCATGACAATGCAGTTCGTGATGATGAGGCCGACGAACACCGACAGCTGCCTCGAGACGTCGTAGAGGTAGGCCTTGAGGAACTGATCCACCACGATCACGAGCGAGGCGATGATCGTCAACTGGACGATGATCCGGACGTTCGTCGGGATCAACTCGCGAAGGATACTGACGAACAGGTTCGAGAACGACAGGACGAAGACCACCGCGAGCGCCATGACGATCGAGGTTTCCATCTTCGTCGTGACGGCCAGAGCGGAACAGATCCCGAGGACCTGCAGCGCGATGGGGTTGTTGTTGAAGAGCGGGTCGAGAATGACGTCACGTGGTGCGGGCATTGCCGTCTTCCTTCCTCAGCCGATCGATAAATCTCCCGAAGCCCTGCTCACCGAGCCAGAACCGGAGCATCGCCGTCACGCCGCGCGCCGTAATCGTGGCGCCCGAGAGGCCGTCCACGCGGTGCGGATCCGCCTCGACAGGGCCGGCCGCTCCACGGATGACCTCGATGACCGGCTCTCCCTCGTCGTTATAGGCCTCGCGCCCCGGCCAGAGCGCCTTCCAGCGGGGGTTGTCCACCTCGCCGCCGAGGCCCGGCGTTTCACCGTGCTGGTAGTAGGCGAGCCCCCGGATCGTGCGCAGATCCGGACCGAGTGCCACGAACCCGTACATCGTGGACCAGAGCCCCTTCCCCTCGATCGGAAGAACGAGGAGCTCGAGCTTCCCCTCCTCGTTCAGCATCTTGTAGGCGAGCGCGTGGTACGGCACGCGCATGATTTGCGCGTCGTTGCGCGGCATCGGCAGGCTTGACGTCGGATCGAGCTGCGCCCGGCGGGGATCGTATCCCGTGGGGTCGAAGTCGGCATCCTCTTCCCCCGTCCGCAGGTCGACTGCCACCATCTGAAAGGCGCCGAAGCGCTGTTCGACCTCCTCGCGCGGCAGCACCTCGTCTTCCCGCATCATCCCGGCCGCACGGAGCACGTTTCGTTTGCGGTCGAGCTCGGCGTTTGCCGTCTGTTTCTCCCGCAGGGAAACGGCGGCGCTCGAGACGAGCACCGCGCAGACCACACAGATGGCGGCGGAGAAGGCGACGGTGTAGCTGGGCAGATTACGTGACTTCACGCAGGCGCCTCCTTCGGACGTTCGAGCGGACGACGAAGAAGTCGATCGTCGGCGCGAACACGTTCATCAGCAGGATGGCAAGCATCACCCCTTCCGGGTAGGCCGGATTCACGACCCGGATGAGCACGGTGAGCACCCCCACGAGCACACCGAAAATCCAGCGGCCGGAGTTGGTCTGCGCGGCCGACACCGGATCGGTCGCCATGTAAACCGTTCCGAACGCCCACCCGCCGAGCACCATGTGCCACCAGAAGGGCACGTTGAAGTACGGGTTCGTTGTCGACCCGATGGCGTTGAGCGTCATCGCCATGGCAATGGTGCCGAGCGTCACTCCCGCCATGATCCGCCACGAGCCGACGCCGGTCACGATCAGCAGAATGGCTCCCGCCAGGCATGCCAGGGCGGAGGTCTCCCCCATCGATCCCGGGATGAACCCGATGAAGGCGTCCATGAACGAGAGCCCCTGCAGCGCGTCGACCCCCGCCACCGTGGTCGCCGCCAGATACGTGGCGCCGGTGTAGGCGTCGGGAGTCGCCGCCGTGGGGGCAGCCGCAACCCACACCTCGCCCGACATGTAGGCCGGATACGCAAAGAACAGGAACGCCCGCGCCACGAGCGCCGGGTTCAGGATGTTCATCCCGGTCCCGCCGAAGATTTCCTTTCCAATGACCACGCCGAACGCGGTGCCGACGGCCACCTGCCACAGCGGGATGGCCGGGGGCAGGATCAACGGGATGAGCATTCCGGTGACGAGGAATCCCTCGTTGATCTCATGGCGCCGGATCTGCGCGAACAGCCCTTCCAGCGTGCCACCCACTGTATAGACGACCAGCGTGACCGGAAGGAAGTACAGCGCCCCATGGACGATGCACGCGATCAGATCATTGGACGCGAAAGGCAGCCCCATGGCCCCCATGGCCGCCGTCTGCCAGTTGGCCAGCGGCTGCGAACCCGACTCGATGGACAGGTTGGCCTGCAGGCCGGTGTTGTACATCGCCATCGCGATCGTGCCCGCGAGGGAGAGCACCACGATGGACATAATCCGCTTGAGGTCCACGGAATCGCGCACGTGCGAGGCGCCGGCGGTGACGCTTCCCGGGGTGTAGAGGAAGGTATCTGTGGCCTCATACAGCGGATAGAACCGTTCGAGTCTGCCCCCTTTGTGAAACTGCGGCTCGACACTGTCGAGCAACTTCCGTAGCATCAGCCTTCCTTCTCGATTGTCGTGAGCACCTCGCGCAGGTGCGGGCCGTAGTCGTGCTTGCCGGGGCACACGAACGTGCAGAGCGCCACGTCCTCTTCGTCGAGCTCCAGCGCGCCAAGCTGCTCGGCCCGTTCGAGATCCTTTGTAAGCAACGCCTTCAGCAGGTAGGTCGGGTGCAGGTCGAACGGCACCACCTTCTCGTACATTCCGATCGGCACGATGGCTCGCATGGACCCATTGGTGCTCGTCGTCATCCGGAACCGCTTGCCTGGCAGCAGCCGTGAGGCAAAGACGCCAATCGACGAGAATCGCCCCAGTCCGGGCCCGGCCCACCCCATGAACTCACGCTGGCGTCCTTCGGGGAGCGCAGCCACCTGCCGGTGGTAGCGTCCGAGGTAGCCGTGCACCCCGCCCACGGCCGTGCGCC
>JACCXG010000222.1 GCA_013697225.1 Acidobacteriota bacterium | reverse complement strand
CCTGCAGATTCGTGGTAACCAAGCTTGCGGAGCAGCGCTTCGAGCTTATCGGCCTGCCCGTGGACGTCGCCGATGATGTCGTAGGAGTGACGGGACGGTTCAGAGGGCGTCAAGGTGTTCGAATTGTAAGCGCGAGGCGTGACAGGATTGGTCATCCTGCTCGACAGCCGGCGATTATCGCCGTGGCAACGTGCCGGTGGCGAGCCGCGACTCGTAAGTCTGGTCCTCATTGCACCGGTTGATGAGCGTTGCCTCCTCCGGGGCGTTCGCCATCGACCAGTACACCTTGCCATCCTCGTGGTGATACTTCCGGACCTGGGAGTAGAACCGGCCCTCAACGCCGTGCTCGAAGATGTGCCGCGCCAGTGCAAAGATCATCGCGGCGTTCTCAGCGTTCCGGACGACGTATTCGTGCGGCCATGTGGCGGCGTAGGTCCTGGCAAACGTCCAGGGCGTGGTCCAACGAACGTGCGAAGAGTCGCCGGGAATGGGCAGTGCGTGGATGACCTGGCCCGTGGCCACGTCGAGCGCCGCGAACAGAGAGGTCGTTCCGTGCCGTCGGTAGTCGTGCGTGCGGCGGTCGGGCGAGCCGAACGTCATGGGCAGGATCGGCGCGGTGGGGGTCGAAGGCTTGGATCTGGCTCTTTTCGTCGACGCTCAGGACCAAGGCGCGATCCGGCGGCGCCAGACAGAGACCCACGACATCGCGCACTTTGTCGACGAACAACGGGTCGCGCGACAGCTTGAACGTCTCGCTCCGATGCGGCTGCAGGCCGAACGCGCCAACTCCTTCGCCAGCGTCCGGGTACTCCAATGGGTCGCGTCCCGCGGCGTTGTCTTGAGCGTGTCGATAATCACCTGCTCCACCTGCGCATCGATGATCCGGCGCGGGCCCCCCGGCCGCGGCTCATCGACCACTCCATCGAGCCGCTTCTCCACGAAGCGCCGACGCCACCGCCCGGCCGTCTGCCGCGTGATCCGCAACTCAGCAGCGATCTCCGAATTCGATCGACCCGCAGCGCACGCCAGAAATCATTTGCGACCGCTGCGCCAAGCCCTGCGCCGTGGTCCGGCGCCGCACCCATTGCTCGAGCGTCGTCCGCTCACTCGGACTGATCGTCACGCGTACGGTCGGGCGTCCTCGTCTGGCCATCCGTGCCTCCTTGTACCCGAAGTACGAGAGGCAAGGCGAATTCGTTTCAGAATCTCAGATCCGGGACACTAGGTGAGCCGATACCCATATTGAGGTGGCGGCGGGCACGATTTGACTGATCCGTGGTTCAGCGGGGGTATGGCGCACCCGCTGGAGGGCACCGACATTCGGACGCGCGCGGAGCTCAGTGTCGCGAAGCATCAAGGGTGAGCCAGGTCAGTTCAGGACGGCAGTTGACGCGCACCGGAACCACACTGAACCCGATACCGCGATTCACGTAGAGGCGATTCCCATCGGCCCCAAAGCCCTTCGCGATCCACCCATCCGTCGCACCGGACGCTTCTCCCACGAGTGACATCCACGACCACCGAGGCAGGAACGGCAGTCGGATCTGCCCCCCGTGCGTGTGCGCGGCCAGCGCCACTGGCGCGGAACCCGCCGGCAGTTGCTGGAACGCGAGTGGATCGTGCATCAGCAGCAATCGCGGCTGGTCGTCTGGGATTTGCGCAAGCGTGGCCTTGACATCGGTCGCCCGGGCGGCCCACTCATCCAGACCCGCGACGTACAGCCGCTCCGAAAGCGGCTGCGACTTGGTGCCCGGCGCAGCGAGCGCGACCGCCTCGTTTCGCAGGACCGTGACACCTGCCGCGCGCAGCACCTCGGTCAGCTCATTGGCGACCGCCGGCAACTGCAGCGAATCCGGGCGCCGCATCGCGTAGTCGTGGTTCCCCAGCACGGCGATCGTGGCAATTCCCGCCGCGGTCACCGGCTCCAGCAATGACACGACCTGGCGGATCTGCGTCCGCAGGACGCGAACGTCCTCGCGCTCCAGTTCTTCGCGCGCTTCGCGCGGCTCACCGCTTTCCTCGGTCGGGTGATACAGGAAGTCGCCGCCAATCAACAGGGCGGCCGGACGGTCCTCGACCACGCGGGCCACGATCCGTCGGATGGTGTCGGTGTTCGCGAGCCACATGCCGACCTGGAGGTCGGCGATGAAGGCGACGCGTTGGCCGCCCCATGCAGGTGGCAGTCCGGGCAGCACGACCGTCTCCTCACGTTCGTCGACGAGCCGCGGTTCGATGCCTGCGCCCCATACGACGAGCAGCAGGAGGACCCCCCCGGCGATGGCCGCACCGCGCGCTGCAATCCGCCGTATCCGCGTCGGGCGGCCGGTCAACGCGGGAGTGTGGGAGGCCCGGCCGGCGGCCATGGCGGCAGGCCCGGGCCAGGTGCAGGATGCGGGTTCGTCGGGCCCGGGCCGGGCAGCGGTGCTCCAGGTCCAGGAACGGGCCCCGGGCCAGGGGTCGGCACTGAAGCTTGGGCACCTCCGGAGAGCCGTTCGGCCCGTGAGGCGCCTCCGTTCGCCGTCCAGCCCGGAATCCCACGGCCACAGTCGGCGGTCCGAGCGGCACCATGAGCCGAGGACTCTTCGGCACTTGTCGAGCTTCTCATGACCGAACGACGCTGCAAAATTCGGGCCGGATGCCGCGACGGTGCCTTGGCGCGTTACATTGAAGGCTCACGAGCGCCCGTTGTCCAGGGTCCGCGCCCAGGACCGGTTCTGGGTTGCCTCACCGATCGAGCCAATCATCGTCGTGGAGTTTGCCTGGAACGGTGTGAGACGCGCGAGCGGGGCACAGCGTCCGCACCGGGCCGTTCGCAGCAATGCCGCACCAGATTGCCTGCCCTGACCTGGCGTCGGCTGAGATGACGCCCGCAACGTGCGGCGGTCACGCCGATTCGCGGATCGCTCCGCCAGCGGCACGACGCCGCCGCGCCGCGGGCACAAGCATGTAGAATCTATCGACATGACGGTCCATCTAG
>JACCXG010000205.1 GCA_013697225.1 Acidobacteriota bacterium | reverse complement strand
GTCATCCACGATCAGCGCAATCTGCAGGGGATCTTCTGTGATGCCCGCCTGCACCACGTCCACCGTCTTGCCTCCCTCCTTGATCTCGAAATCGTCGGCAGCGAGATCCTCCACAGGGAGGCCATTCCTGTCGGTGACGGTCACGTAGACGGTGCGCAAGCTCTGGGTGCCCGAGGCCGGCGCCTGTGCGGCCACAGCAGCGCAGGAGAGCACGACGGCGACCGCGGGGAGACAAAGGCTTCCGTTCATGGGGGCACCTCGGCCGACAGTATAGATCCGTTCGGCGCGGGGTCCGGCGGCCATCGTGCTACCATCCCGCGGCCCGCATGCCGACAGCCCTGTTCCTCAGCCTCCCGATGCACGGACACGTGAACCCTTCCCTGCCGCTGGTTCAGGAGCTCGTCGGCCGGGGCCACGAGGTGGTGTACTACTCGGACGATCCGTTTGCTGCGCAGGTCGGGCAGACCGGTGCGCGATACCGCCCCTACGGGGCCCGGTGCTTGAGCGATCTCGGCGGGGTGGCCGCACGCCTCGACGAGCTCCCCTGGCTGCTGACGCGAACAGCCGCAAGCATTCTTGCCACCCATCTGACGGCGTTTCGCGAGGAGCGTCCCGACTACGTCATCACCGACTCGCTCGCTCCGTGGGGGCAGTGGGCCGGTGAAATCCTCCGCGTTCCGGTGGTCACCTCGGTGAGCACCTTCGCCTTCAACCGTCACGTCCTCTCGGCGGGTGTGGCACAGGGAGTCCGGCCGAAGAGTGTCAGGCGGCTGCTGGTCAAATTCCGCTCGATGAGCCGGGCCTTTCTGCTCGGCCGGCAGCTGCGCCGGCTGTACGGCGCTCGCGGCCCAGGCCTCCTGGGCACGGTCCTCGGCAGATCGGACCTGAATATTGTGTACACCTCCCGCTCTTTCCAGCCCTGCGCCGACAGCTTCGACGGGCGCTTCCACTTCGCGGGACCGCTCGGCACGGCCCGGTCCGAAAGCGGCAGCTTTCCCTGGGACCAGGTGCGGCATCCGACAGTCGTATACGTGTCGCTCGGCACACTCTTCAACACGGAGGCCGCCTTCTATCGTGACTGTTTCGAGGCGTTCGCCGGTCAGGCTTGTCAGGTGATTCTCTCAACGGGCAGCGAGGTGTCCACCAGCTCACTGGGTGACGTGCCACCGAACTTCATCGTTCAGGCGCATGTGCCGCAACTGGAGATCCTTCGGCGCGCCTCCGCTTTCGTGACCCACGGGGGGATGAACAGCGTCAGCGAGAGCCTGTACCACGGCGTGCCGATGGTGGTCATCCCTCATGCGGGGGAACAGGCGATCGTGGGACGCAGGGTGGAAGCGCTCGGCGCGGGTGTCTATCTGGCAAAGGAGCACGCATCGCCGGAACGGCTGCGTGAAGCGGTCCGGGTGGTGACTCAGGATCAGAGCTTCCGTGATCAGGCCGCCGCCATCCGCCGGTCCTTTCTGGAGACAGCGGGTGCGTCCGGAGCGGCCGACGCGATCCTCGCCTATACGGGAAGAGCGCAGGCGTGAAGGAACGGCCGCGAGTACTTCTCACCGGCGCCAGCGGTTATGTTGGTGGGCGCCTCCTTCCCGCGCTGGAAGCTGCAGGCTGCAAGGTGCGCTGCCTTGCGAGGCGCCCGGACGTGCTTGCGGGACGGGTCAGCCCCGCCACCGAGATCGTCAAGGGAGACCTCTTCGATCGGGCGAGCCTTGACGCGGCTCTGCGGGATGTGGACGTGGCCTTCTACCTCGTCCATTCCATGGGCTCGAGCGGTTCCTTCGAAGAGGCGGACCGCCAGGCGGCACTCAACTTCGGCCAGGCGGCACACGCCGCGGGTGTCGGGCGCATCGTCTACCTGGGTGGGCTGGGGCGTGACGACGAGGCGCTGTCCGCCCATTTGCGCAGCCGCCAGGAGGTGGGCGGGCTCCTGCGACGGTCGGGCGTGCCGGTACTCGAGTTTCGTGCCTCCATAGTGATCGGCTCGGGCAGCCTGTCTTTCGAGATGATCCGCTCGCTGGTCGAGCGGCTGCCCATCATGATTACGCCCCGATGGGTCAACGTGCTCGCGCAGCCCATTGCCATACGGGATCTTCTCAGCTACCTGATCGCGGCATTGGAAGTGCCCGCTTCCGAGTACCGCGTGTACGAGATCGGCGGAGCCGACCAGGTCACCTATGCCGACATCATGCGCGTCTACGCGCGCCAGCGGGACCTTCGAATCCGCATGATCCCGGTCCCGGTCCTCACCCCCTATCTCTCCAGTCTCTGGCTCGGACTGGTCACCCCGCTGTACGCACGCATCGGCCGCAAGCTGATCGAGAGCATCGTTCATCCGACAGTGGTGCAGGATGACGCGGCGCTCAGGGTGTTCCAGGTGCGTCCGATGGGGGTCGAGGAGGCGGTGCGTCTGGCTCTGGTCGCGGAGGAACGGCAGTTCGCGGCAACGCGATGGTCCGACGCGTTCTCGTCATCGGGGGAGGCGCCTTCCTGGGGTGGCGTGCAGTTTGGGACGCGGCTTGTCGATTCGCGGACGGCGCGCGTAGCCGCACCGCCCGAGGCGGCGTTCAGGCCAATCCAGCGCATCGGCGGCGACACGGGTTGGTACGCCTGGAACGGGCTCTGGCGGCTGCGGGGCTTCCTCGACATGCTCGCGGGGGGTGTCGGGATGAGGCGAGGCCGCCCTTCTCCGTCCGATCTTCGCGTGGGCGACACTCTCGACTTCTGGCGTGTCGAGGCGCTGCAGCCAGACCGTCACCTGAGACTTGTTGCAGAGATGAGGCTGCCGGGCCGCGCATGGCTGGAGTTCGAAGTGACCGCGGAGGATGGGGCCACCACTATCCGGCAGACCGCCATCTTCGATCCTGTGGGGCTGCCCGGGAGGGCTTACTGGTATGCGCTGTACCCGCTGCACCAGCTTGTGTTCGGCGGGATGCTCCGGGCCATCGCGCACGCCGCGTCGCAGGAGGCGCGCTAAACCATTTTCAGGTGCGCCAGGATCGCCCCGTGCACATCAACGGAGGCCAGCGGTTGTGAGGGGACCAGGTCCCGCTGGCGGCTGATGAACACAGGTGCGTCAGCCGCCCCCGCATCGGGACGGCGCCCGTGGGAACCCTTCACGAGCCCCGCATCGAGCGCGATGACGTCGAGCAGCGCCCGGAATCCAAGCTTCCGCTTTGCAAGCTTCCACCCGACCGACAGAGCGGGAACGCTGATGGCCGGGTCGAGGAACAGCTCCACCGGGTCGTATCCCGGTTTCCGGTGGATGTCCACGGTGCGGGCGAAGTCGGGCGCGCG
>JACCXG010000197.1 GCA_013697225.1 Acidobacteriota bacterium | reverse complement strand
GTGGATTCCACTGAAACGCGCCCAGCAGGATCAGGAACTCGCCGATGAACCCGTTCGTGAGCGGCAGCGCGATGGAGGCCAGGGTAATCAGCAGGAATGCCCGGACCAGGTGTGGCGTCACCGCCTTGAGGCCGCCGTATTCAGAAATCAAGCGGGTGTGCCGCCGGTCCGACAGCATACCGACGATCATGAACAGCCCACCGGTGCTGACGCCGTGTGCGAGCATCTGGTACACCGAACCCTGCACCCCCTGGACGTTGAGCGCGCAGATCCCGAGCACCACGAATCCAAGATGGCTCACGCTGGAATAGGCGACGAGCTTCTTCAGGTCCGGCTGGACCATGGCGACCAGCGCGCCGTAAACGATGCCGATGACCGCGAGCACCGCAATGTAGGGAGCGAAGTAGAGGGCAGCTTCCGGGAAGAGCGGAAACGCAAACCGCAGCAGGCCGTAGGTGCCCATCTTGAGCAGCACACCGGCCAGGATGATCGAGCCCGCGGTGGGAGCCTCGACGTGCGCGTCCGGGAGCCACGTGTGAAACGGGAACAGCGGCACCTTGATGGCAAATGCCAGCGCGAAGGCGAGGAATCCCCAGTACTGCAGTCCGTGGCCCAGCGAGAGGCCGTACAGATCGAGGAGATTGAAGCTCGGCGCGCCGGTGGCGTTCGAGTGGGCCACGGCAAGCGCGATGATCGCGACGAGCATCAGCACACTGCCCGCCATGGTGTAGAGGATGAACTTGATTGCCGCGTAAATGCGCCGCTCGTATCCCCACACCCCGATGAGGAAGTACATCGGGATGAGCATCGCGTCCCAGAAGACGTAAAAGAGGAACAGGTCGACCGAGACGAAGACGCCGAGCATCGCGGTCTCGAGCGCCAGGATGAAGAACGAGAACGCCTTCACCCCCTTGTGCACCGACTGCCAGGACGAGAGCAGCGCGATCGGGGTCAGGAAGCCGGTCAGCACGAGCAGCAGCAGGCTGATCCCGTCAACCCCGATGTAGTACTGAATGCCGAACTCCGCGATCCAGGCGTAGCGCTCCTCGAACTGGAAGTCGGCAACCGCCGGGTCGAACCGCCACCACAGGTAGAGCGTCGCGGCAAAGGTGGCGAGCGAGGTCGCGAGCGCGACGTTCCGGACGAGCCCCTCGCGATCGGGCCGGTCACCACGGCCCCCGGCAAGCAGCACGAGCAGCGCACCGGCAAGCGGCAGAAAGACAATCAGGGAAAGAAGCATGAATGCTGACTCAGGAGCAGCGCCCGTGCGGCTCGCACGTCACAGGAAAAGGTAATACCCCAGGATTGCGACTACCCCCAGAAACAGCGACAGGGCGTACGTACGGAGCGAGCCGGTCTGCATCCGCCGGAGCAGCCCGCTGCTCCCGCTCACCGCCAGCCCGACGCCGTTGACGCCGCTGTCGATCAACCCCGCGTCCACCCCTTTCCACAGCCCCCCGGTCGACAGCGCTTTGAGCGGCTGGACGAAGGCCGCATCGTAGGCCTCGTCCACGTAGTACTTGCCCAGGAGCATCTGGTGCACCGGACGGAACCTTGCCGCCAACGCACCGGCAGCGGCACGGTTGCGCAGCCAGAAGTAGGCCGCGAGGCCGATGCCCGCCAGCGCGATGCCGCTCGAGAGCGCCATCAGCATCAGCTCGGTGCGGGTGTCGGCATGATGATCGTCGGCAGCGTGGGTGTCCGCGCCAGGCTGGACGTCGTGTGCCTGTGACGCGAGAAGGACGCGGGCCATGGGCGGCGAGGCGGCCGCGCTGGTCTCGCCCGCTGGCGACGCGTGCGCTTCGAAGGCCGGCTCCAGGAAGGTCTCGATCCGGTTGCTGCCGCCGAGCGCGTGGGGGACCCCGATGTAGCCGGCGAATATCGATCCGATCGCCAGCACGATGAGCGGGATGGCCATGGACCACGGCGCCTCGTGCGGGGTACCGTGGCCCCCGTGCCCATCCCCGTGCCCGTGGTCCTCGTGGGCATGCGCCTGGCGAACCGCAGGCGCATGATGCGCGTGGGGGGCAGAGGGTGGCGGTACTGCTCCCCCCGGGCCAACGGGAGCGTCGATCGCCTGCGCGTGGGCGGCAGCCTCCTCCTCCTCTGGGTGCGCCGCCGCCGGGGCGTCGTGGCGGCGCTCGCCATGAAAGGTGAGGAAGACGAGCCGGAACATGTAGGTGGCCGTCAGCAGCGATGTCGTGACGCCGAGTCCCCACATGAGGAGGTGCCCCGGCGTCCCGCTGATGAAGGTCTTGAACAGGATCTCGTCCTTGCTGAAGAACCCCGCCAGCCCAGGCACGCCGGCAATAGCCAGTGCGCCGATGAGGAACGTCCAGTAGGTGATCGGGAGGTGCTTCTTCAGCCCCCCCATATTCCGGAGGTCCTGCTCCCCGGCCAGCGCGTGAATCACGGCGCCGGATCCAAGGAAGAGCAGCGCCTTGAAGAACGCGTGCGTGTAGAGGTGGAAAATGCCGGCCGCATAGGCGCCCACCCCCATGGCGAGAAACATGTAGCCGAGCTGCGACACGGTCGAGTACGCGAGCACGCGCTTGATGTCGTTCTGTACGAGCCCGATCGTGCCGGCCATCAATGCCGTGGCGACACCGACACCCGCCACCACTGCCAGCGTGATCGGCGCATGCTCGAACAGCACTGCATTACGTCCGATCATGTACACCCCCGCCGTCACCATCGTTGCGGCGTGGATCAGGGCCGAGACCGGAGTAGGGCCTTCCATCGCGTCCGGCAGCCAGACGTACAGCGGAATCTGCGCGGACTTGCCCGTCGCTCCGAGGAACAGGAGCAGCGTGGCAATCGTCATCACGCCCATTGCGGCTTCCGGCGCCCGTGCCGCTGCCGCGGCGGCAACAGCCTGGAAGTCGAGCGTGCCGAAGGTGGTGAAGATCAGGAGCATCCCCAGAATGAACCCGAAGTCCCCAATGCGATTGACGATGAACGCTTTCTTGCCTGCGTCGGCCGCCGACCGCTTCTTGAACCAGAACCCGATCAGGAGGTAGGAGCAGAGCCCCACCCCCTCCCAGCCGACGAACATGACCGGAAAGTTCGCCCCGAGGACCAGGACGAGCATGAATGCGGCAAACAGGTTCAGGTACGAGAAGTAGCGGGCGTACTCGCTGTCCACCTCCTCGCTCATGTAGCCGGTGGAGTAGATGTGGATGAGGGAGCCGATCCCGGTCACCACCAGGACCATCAGTGCCGAGAGGTGGTCCAGGCGGAGCGTGAAGCCGACATCCAGGTCGCCGGAGGTCATCCACGTGAACACCGTCTGCTCGAAAGCCCCGGCGGACCCGGCCACCAGGCTCCACACGGCTGCGGCCGATACCGCGAACGAGCCGATGATCGCCAGGCAGGCAATCCCGCCGGAGACGGCCTTTGGCAGCCGGCGACCGAAGAACGCGTTGATGCCGAAGCCCAGCAGAGGCAGGAGCGGTATCAGCAGGAGCATCTCGTCGATCGTCCCCGTCACCATTTGAGTGCCGTGTAGGCGTCGGGGTTCAGCGTCTCGCGGTGCCGGAACAGCGTGATGACGAGGGCCAGGCCGATGGCCGCCTCCGCTGCCGCAACCGTCATGACGAAGAACGTAATGATCTGCCCGTCAACGGTGCCGAGGTAGCGGCCGACTGCCACGAACGTCAGGTTGACGGCATTCAACATGACCTCTATCGAGAGCAGGACCGTAATCAGGTTGCGCCGGAGGAACACGCCGGCCGTGCCGATCGAGAACAGCACGCCGGACAGAATCAGGAAGTGATTCAGCGAGACCATCTACCGTTCCCTCCGCGCGAGCACGACCGCCCCGACCATGGCCACGAGAATCAGGATTGACGTGGCCTCGAATGCGAACGCGTGCTGGGTGAAGAGCGCCTGGCCGATCCGCGCCACGGAGCTGATGTTGACGGTCTCCGCATCGTGCCCGAAATGACTCTCCCCGAGCCTGCTGAGCGCCCACACGACCTCGATCGCGAGCAGCACCGAGAGCCCCGCTCCCAGTTTCATCCCGGTCGGACCCACCATGGTGGCCACGGAGGTCGCGGAGTCCTCCCGTTCGACGTTCAGCAGCATGACGACGAACAGGAAGAGCACCATGATGGCGCCTGCATAGATGATGATCTGCGTGACGGCGGTGAACGGGGCGTCGAGCAGGACGTACAGCCCGGCAAGCGCGCCGAACGACGCGATGAGCAGCATCACGCTGTACATCGGGTTCCGCTGCCCCACCACCAGCAGCGACGCGACGACGGCAATGGCGGCAAAGATGTAGAACGCAACAGCTTCCATATCAGCCTCTCGGCATCCCCCCGCGCGCTATCCCAGCCACAGGACCAGCGCCGCCGTCGCGAACAGGTTCAGAACCGCCGCCGGAAAGAGCCATTTCCACCCGAACTCCATCAACTGGTCGTAGCGGTACCGCGGGAGCGTCCACCGCATCCAGACATAAAAGAAGAGCAGCAGGAAAACCTTGATGAGGAAGTAGACCCACTGGAGCCAGTCCGGCAGGAAGGGGCCGAGCCACCCACCCAGGTACAGGCTCGTAGCCACGGCCGAGACCGTCACCATGTTCACGTATTCCGCCAGGAAGAACAGGGCGAAGCTCATCGAGCTGTACTCGGTGTGGTAACCCGCCACGAGCTCCTGTTCCGCCTCGGGAAAGTCGAACGGGGCACGGTTGGTCTCGGCCACCCCCGCGATCATGTAGATCACGAAACCGACCGGCTGCAGGAAGAGGTACCAGCGCGGAATGAACCCGAACCAGTAGCCCTCCTGGTCCATCACGATCTCTCGAAGCGAGAGCGACCCGGCCAGCATGATGACGGCGGCGAGCGCGAGCGCGTACGACAGCTCGTAGCTGATCATCTGTGCCGAGGAGCGCAGCGCGCCCAGGAGCGAATACTTGCTGTTGGAGCTCCAGCCGGCGAGGACGATCCCGTAGACCCCCATCGAGGCGATCGCGAAGATGACCAGGATCGCGACGTTGACGTCGGTGACCTGCAGGGGAATCGGCTCCTCCAGCAGCCCGAACAGCGTCGTCTCCGTGCCGAACGGGATCACCGAGAAGGCGGCAAACGCGGCGCACGCCGAGATGATGGGCGCGATGACGAAGAGGAGGCGATCGGCCGCCTGCGGCCGCAGTTCCTCCTTGAACATCAGCTTGATGACGTCGGCAAACGGCTGCAGCGACCCCTCGAAGCCGACCCGGTTCGGCCCGACCCGGTCCTGGATGTACGCGCAGACCTTCCGCTCCAGCCACACCATGAATGCGGCCGAGAGCACGAGCATGTTGAAGACGACGAAGATGAGCCCGAGGTGGGCGACGATCGTTGGGTTCACGTTCATCTAATGAGCCACCGGCGTTCTTGCGGCACGCCAGTCCGCCGGCACCGTGCACCGCCCCTCGCGCACGTGCGCCTCGAACTCCGGCCGGAAGTGCTTGACGGTCGTCAGCGCCGGCGTCGCGGCAGCGTCGCCGAAGGCGCAGAGCGTCTTGCCCGCGATGTTGCTGCCGATGCTGGTCAGCAGGTCGATGTCGCGCATCTCCCCTTCGCCGTTCTCGATCTTCGTCAGGATCCTGTGGAGCCAGTCACCGCCTTCGCGGCACGGCGTGCACTTGCCGCAGGACTCGTGCTTGTAGAAATAGAGCAGGTTCCGCGCCGCCCAGACCATGCAGGTCGTCTCGTCCATGACGATGATGCCGGCGGACCCCAGCATCGAGCCGACCTGCGCCACGGCGTCAAAGGAGGCGGGAATTTCCAGCTCGTGCGGCAGCAGAATGGGAACCGAGGACCCGCCCGGAATGATCGCCTTCAGCTGGTGACCGTCCCGGATTCCTCCGGCATGGCCGTAAATCAGCTCGTGCAGCGTCGTACTCATCGACGCTTCGTACGTGCCCGGTTTCTTCACGTGCCCGCTGACGCAGAACAGCTTGGGCCCGCCGTTCTTCTCCGGACCAAGGCTGGTGAACCACTCGGCGCCGTTCAGCAGGATGGAGGGCAGGTTGCAAAGCGTCTCGACGTTGTTCACCGCGGTCGGGCAGTTGTAGAGACCGGATACGGCGGGGAACGGCGGCTTGATCCGGGGCTGTGCGCGCTTGCCTTCGAGCGATTCGATGAGAGCGGTCTCTTCCCCTGCTTCGTAGGCGCCCGCGCCGCGATGGATGACGATATCGCAGTCGAACCCCGTCCCCATGATGTTCTTCCCGACGTAACCCTGCGCGTAGGCCTTGGCCAGCTCCGCCTCGAGCACCTTCTGGACGTGGAAGAACTCCCCC
The DNA here is from genome assembly GCA_013697225.1 of Acidobacteriota bacterium. Lineage (GTDB taxonomy): Bacteria > Acidobacteriota > Vicinamibacteria > Vicinamibacterales > 2-12-FULL-66-21 > JACCXG01. The sequence goes on along the minus strand of JACCXG010000197.1, from coordinate 4,186 downwards.
CGGATGTAGATGTAGGCAACCTTTGCCCCGATCGCCCGGCAGCCGATCAGGCAGCCCTCGAACAACAGGTGCGGATTGCGCTCCATGAGCACGTGGTCCTTGAAGGTCCCCGGCTCGCTCTCGTCCGCGTTGCAGCAGATGTACTTGGGCAGCGGCGTGTCCTTGAGCACGAACTGCCATTTCAATCCGGTCGGGAAGCCGGCGCCGCCACGGCCGCGCAGTCCCGACGCTTTCACGAGATCGATCACGGCATTCGGTTCCATCCCGAGCGCGGCCTTCAGGCCGTTGTAGCCATCGTGCTTCAGGAAGAAATCGAGCGTGTAGCTGTTGGGTTCCCTGATGTACCTGGTGAGTACTGGTTCCATGTGTCCTGTTCGCCGATCTTCCGGGCCTGCACACGGGCGGGGCTGACGGCCGGGTGGCAGCCCTCGCACGCGGTTGCCGGCCGCGCGTGACCCTACGGTCGCTCGATCCTCAAATGGCAGCCGGAGGACGCCGCGGGGCCCCTGGCCCGGATGTCCTCGACCAGCCGCCCGCAATCCTCCGGCCTCACACGCTCGTGCCAGTCCTCGTTGTTGACCATCACGACCGGCGCCCTGTCGCAGGCCCCGAGACACTCGAACTCGAGCAGCGTGAACATGCCCGACGGGTCCGTCTCCCCGGGTGCGATCCCGAGCGTATGGGACAACGCCTCCGTCACGCGCTCGGCACCGGCCAGCGCGCAGGAGAGCGTCCGGCACACCTGCACAACATGCTTCCCGACCTTCTCCTTGAAGAACATCACGTAATAGGTCGCGACATCCTCCACTTCGGCCGGGGTCATCTCCAGGATCCCGCCGACGTGCCGCACGGCGTTGGCCGTGAGGTACCCCTGCTGTTCCTGGACGAGGTACAACGCCGCCAGGATCGCGGACCGCTTCCGGTCGGGCGGATACTTCGTCAGCAGCTCGTCGAGCGCCGCCCGGCGCTCCGGCGCGAACGTGAACGGCTCCCCTTCTTCGAGCAGCCTCCGCTCCGAGCGCTGGAAGCGTTCCGGGTCGTACAGCATCAAGGGATGAAAGCTCATCGATCCACGTCTCCCATGACGACGTCCGTGGAGCCGATGACGGCAATGACGTCGGCGATCGTTCCCCCGATGATCAGCTTGGGCAGCCCCTGGCACGCATAGAACGACGGCGCGCGCAGCTTGATGCGCCAGGGGCGGTTCGTCCCGTCGGAGCGAACCGTGAACCCGTGCTCGCCGCGCGGTCCCTCCACAGGCACATAGGCCTCGCCGGCAGGCACGGTGAAGCCCTGTGAATAGATCAGGAAGTGCTGGATGAGCCCCTCCATCTCGCTGTAGACCTTGTCCTTCGGGGGCGGAACGATGCGGTAGTCCTGGATGTCGAACACGCCTCTGGGAGAGATGCGCTCGAGCGCCTGCCGGGCGATGCGCGTGCTCTGGCGCATCTCCTCCACCCGCACGAGGTACCGATCGTAGACGTCGCCGTTGACGCCCACGGGGACATCGAAGTCGTAGGTGTCGTAGTTCAGGTACGGGAATACCTTGCGGACGTCGTAACTCACCCCGGCGGCGCGCGCAATCGGGCCGACCAGCCCGTAGTCGAGGACATCCGCCTTCGAGAGTACCCCCACGGCACGCGTCCGCTTGAGCCAGATCTGATTTTTGGTCAGCAGGGCTTCGTATTCGTTCAGCTTGTCCGGGAAGGTGTCGAGGAAAGCGCCCACCGCCTGGTGGAAGCCGTTCGGCAGATCCTCGCGCAGCCCACCAATCCGGATGTAGCTGGGGAACATCCGGAACCCGGCCAGCATCTCGTTGATGTTGAGGAGGTGCTCCCGCTCGCGGAAGCAATACATCATCACCGACACCGCCCCGATCTCGAGACCGTGCGTCCCGAGCCAGACCAGATGGCTGGCGATGCGCTGCAACTCCGCGATGAGCACGCGGATGTCCTTCACGCGCTCGGGCAGGTCGACGCCAAGCATCTTCTCGACCGACATGGCAAAGGCGATGCTGTTCGACTGCGCCCCCAGGTAATCCATCCGCTCGACGAGCGGGATCACCTGCTGCCACTTTTTCTGTTCGGCGGTCTTCTCGATGCCGGTATGGAGATAGCCGATCGTGGTATCGGCATTGACGACGACCTCGCCGGAGAGCTCGAGCACCAGCCGGAGCACGCCGTGCGTGCTGGGGTGCTGCGGCCCCATGTTGACGGTCATCGTCTCGCTGCGCAGGTCAGGCATGCCAGTCGCCAGTTTCCAGTTCGTCGTAGGGGGCGGCCTCGTGCCAGGTCATCGCGGCCGGTTGCCTCTTGCCACTCACGCGGATGCCCCCTCGACGATCCGGCAGATGGCGTGAATCAGCGTTCTGTGGACTTCCTGCACACGAGCCGCTGAGTCATCAGGCACGTTGATGTGAATGTCGGCCGCCCGCCCCGCGTCCCCCCCGTCGCGGCCGGTCAGCGCCACGGTTCGCAGCCCGCCCCTTCGGGCCGCTTCGATCCCGGCAAGGACGTTCGGCGAGGCGCCGCTCGTCGAGAGCGCGATCGCCACGTCGCCGGCGCGGCCAAGCCCTTCCACCTGACGGGCAAATACCCGCTCGAACGCATCGTCGTTTGCAATGCTGGTCATGACGCTCGCGTCGCACGTCAGCGCGAGCGCGGCGAGCGCGGGGCGCTGCCGCTCGAACCGTCCAACCAGTTCGGCGGCGAGATGCTGCGCGTCGGCCGCGCTGCCACCGTTGCCGAACGCCAGCACTTTTCCTCCGGCCGCATAGGCGTCGAGGACGGCGTCGGCCGCCATCACAACTGCCCCGAGGTTCAAGGTCCGCACGCGCTGGTGCAGGGCAATTGCCCCGTCGAGGGTCGTCTCGACAGTGCGGGTTGCTTCATGCGTGTCCAGACGGCTCATCAGCGATTCACGCGATCGCGCGCCGCATCGATGTTCGCGACGAACTCCTCCGCGGTGATTTGCATAGGTGAATAGGTCTTCACCGGCTCCTTGATCTGGACCGGGTAGTCCTTGCGCATCGGAAAGCCTTCCCAGTCGTCAGGCATGAGGATGCGCCGCAGGTCCGGGTGACCGTCGAAGATGATGCCGTAGAAGTCGTACGCCTCGCGCTCGGCCCAGTTGGCGGAGGACCAGACCCCGGAGAGCGTCGGCACACGCGGATCTGCACCCGGCACCCGTACCTTCAGCCGCAGCCGCGCCGGAGGGGTTCCGTTCCCTCCCGGGTTCAACAGCAGGTAGCTGATCTCGAAGCGGGGCTCGGCGGCCAGCAGGTCGACCGGGACGGCGTCCAGCAGGACGACGAAGCCGGCATCGCGGAGGGCGCGACCCGTTTCGGCAAGCCCTTCCAGCCTGGCATACACCGTCGGCATGCCATCGGCAGCCGCGGCCTCTTCGAGCCCGGGAACGAGGTCAGTCAGAGTAGACATGGTCTGCGCTGCCGATCAGCCGAACGCCTTCTGCCCGTCGATCTTCTTCTGGAGCTGGATGATCCCGTAGATGAGGGACTCGGGGCGCGGCGGGCAACCGGGTACGAACACGTCGACCGGCACCACCTGGTCCACCCCCTGGACGATGGCGTAGTTGTCGAAGACGCCGCCGACCGATGCGCAGGCGCCCATCGAGATGACGTACTTGGGCTCGGGCATCTGGTCGTAGATCCGCCTGAGAACCGGCGCCATCTTGCGGGACAGCCGGCCGGCGACGATCATCAGATCGGACTGCCTGGGTGAGCCGCGGAATACCTCCGCGCCGAACCGGGCAATGTCGTACCGGGACGCGCTCATGGCCATCATTTCGATGGCACAGCACGCCAGGCCGAAGGTGACGGGCCAGATGGACGAGCGGCGCGCCCACTGCACCATCTTGTCCACCGTTGTCGTCAGCACCGGAATTTCGATATCTGCCATATCAGGTCTCGTTCTATGGTTCAGTCGAGCTGCTCCCGGCTCCAGTCCAGGACACCCTTCCGCCAGATGTAGATGTAGCCGGTGAGCAGAATCGCGAAGAACACCACCAGCTGGAGATAGCCGAACCACTGGAGCTCGCGGACGGCCATGGCAAACGGGTAGAGGAACGCCACTTCGATGTCGAAGAGCAGGAAAATCATCGCCACCAGGTAGAACTTGACCGGGTGACGCTCCCGCGCGTCCCCCACGGGAGGCATGCCGCACTCGTA
>JACCXG010000590.1 GCA_013697225.1 Acidobacteriota bacterium | reverse complement strand
CCGCAGCGCCTCGATCTCCTCCCGGAAGCCGAGGCCGTCGTATGTCTTGTCGGCATAAATCAAGAGGACAGGCCGCGGATCGGCTCGATCGGCCATGGTCCGGAGGAACGACATCATGGGGGTGATGCCGACGCCGCCGGCAAGGAAGACGTAGCCGGCGGCCTGGTACCTGTCGATGCTGAACGCACCGTGCGGGCCATCGATGTAGACCGGGGTGCCGACGGGGATGTCGCCAATGCTCCCGGAGAAATCGCCGAGAGCCTTGATGCCGAACTCGAGCCGCTCTTTTCTTTCCGCACTCGACGAGAAGCTGAAGGGATGCTCCTCGACGGTGAAGGGGCTGTTCGAGATCTTCAGCCACGCGAACTGTCCCGGCGCGAACTGCAGGCCGTCGTGGCCGACAGGCTCGACCACCAGGGAGTGCATGTCACCACGCTCGGGGCGGACGGCGGCCACGCGAAACGTGTAGCCTCGCTGCCAGGCGGGTTTGATCACCCGCAGCAGAAAGACCAGTCCCACCATCGCGGCGGCAATGAGGATCCAGATCGACTGCTTCCAGAACGTGTTCTTGTAGAGCCCTGCAAGCGAGACGTGGAGCTGGGCGAAGACGATTGCCGCGACCCCGAGCGCCAGATGTGAGAGCCGCCATCGCTCGTAATTGAGCTTCAGCTTCTCGCGGTAGATGGACGATACGGCAATCGCCAGGAGGGTCAGGACGCTCAGGAGCCCGAACCGGCTCCCCCAGTTCCCGCCGAACGGGTTCAGCAGCTTCAGGCGGGACGGGTTGTCGATGACGATGATGAGGGGGTGCGCGAGGATGGCCGCCACCGCGACGAGTGCAATCTTGCGGTGGTACTGGAGAATGACGTCAATGCCGTAGGGCGCCGTCACGGCGCGGAATCGCGCGATCAGCACGAACTGCACGGCAATCTGCGTCAGCCCCACGAACCCCAGCGCAATGGAGAACTCGAGCCAGAAGGGGCGGCCGGAGGGAGTCGGCGGCACGAGCATCAGGAACACCGGCACGAGCACTATGAGCAGGTAGAGGGCTATCCAGAAAACGCCTGAGATCGTGCGGTTCATATGTTTGCCGCTGCTGGGAGGTGGAAAGAGTTCTGCCGGCCGGTCCCTCAGCCGAGAGCTGTCAGCCGCAGCACCTTTCGCCGAAATACGAGTACTGCCGCCCCGCCTGTGCGGGCCAGCGTGAGAGGGATCTCTCCCTCACCCGCGACCGAGGCAGGAGCCAGGCACATGGCTCGCTCATGTCAGGGCGAAAGCACGCGGCGTGCCGGTCCGCTCGTAGCCAGCGCTATTCCGGCTCTATTCTCAGCAGGCGTCCGTTGTCCTCGTCGGTGACTGCGTAAAGAAACCCGTCGGGCCCCTGCTTCACGTCGCGGACGCGGCGTCCGACTGCCAGCCGCTCCTGCCGGACCACTGTCCCCTCCCCGTCGAGCACGATCCGCCTGATGTCCTCGCTGGCCAGGCCGCCGCTGAAGAGGCTGCCACGCCAGTCCGGCATCCTGTCCCCCGTGTAGTAGGCAAGGCCGCTTGGCGCGTGCGCCGGAGTCCAGGCGGCTCGAGGATCCACCATGCCTGTCGCGGAGGTCCTGCCGATCGGCTCGCGTGTCTTGTAGTCGCGCCCGAGCGTCACTTCCGGCCAGCCGTAGTTGCGACCGCGTTCCAGGAGGTTGAGCTCGTCGCCGCCAAACGGGCCGTGCTCGTTCGCCCAGATGCGGCCCGACTGGGGGTCACGCGTGAGTCCCTGGATATTGCGATGGCCGTACGTCCAGATCTCCGGGCGCACGCCCCCCTTCCCGGAGAAGGGATTGTCTCCGGCAGGCTGGCCGTCCTCGGTCAGGCGCAGAACGGATCCAAGGTGGCTATCGAGGTTTTGCGCCTGCTCCCGCGCCAGCATGCCCCCGATCCGGAGCGGTGGATTGCCACCGTCGCCGATCGTCATCAACAGGGTACCGTCCGGCAGCCACAGGAGCCGGGAGCCGAAGTGCTGCGTGCCCTCTTTTGCCGGCTCGGCGCGGAACAGCGTCTCGAGTCCGGTGACCCGCCCGTTCTCGAAGCGGCCCCGTACGAGGATTGTGCGATTCTCCTTCTCGGTGCCGGTGGACATGGTGAGGTACAGGCGGGAGCCGTCCTTCGGGTGCGGGGCGATGTCCATCAGGGCGCCCTGCCCTTCGCTGAACACCTGCGGAAGCCCGTCCACCGGGATCTCGGTGAACCGGTCCCCCTCGAGGACGTGCAGCGTTCCCTTCTTGGCGGTTACGAGGAGCCGACCGTCAGGCAGCCACGCGAGCCCCCATGGCTTGTCGATACCCTCGGCGACCGTCACTGCCCGCCACCCCTTTGCCTCCGGGGGAGGACCGGATGGCTCCGGCTGCGCGTAGGCAGGCAGGGCAACAGCCGCTGCCACAAGGAACCCTGAACATGCCTCACACCACCCCGGATGAACGTATCCATCTCTCACCTCATGCCTCATCGATGACCGGCTGCACACGCGTACGAACGCCTCTGAAGGTGCAAGATGCCCACCGATTACTCATGGCTGCGGCAGCTGCCCGTCACGCCTGCAGGAGAGCCACAGGGGCGTCCGCTGGCGTGCGCCCCTACCTCCACTCTGGCGCGTAGTCGCGGCGGCGGATCCGCTCCTCGACGAGGAGGCTCAGCGTGAAGAGTCCGAAGACTTCCAGCAGACCGATGCAGGCGTAGATGGCGAAGCGCGTGAATGCGCCGGGATTTGGGAAGCAGGTCGTGCCTGCATCGAGGCAGTCGTTCAC
>JACCXG010000177.1 GCA_013697225.1 Acidobacteriota bacterium | reverse complement strand
TCCCTTCATGACGAGACCGGCCAGAACCGTGCGTACCTTGGGATCGGTGCCGTACGCCGCGAGAGTGCGGGTCAGCGCCGGCCTGACGAACTCGGACTCCTCACGATTCAGCGCCGCCAGCAACCGGTGGAGGACCGCCGGATCCTTGTGGTGCTCGAACCAGGAGTACGCGACCGCACGCAGACGGTCGTTCTTGTCGTCCAGGATCTTGAGCATGGCCGGCCCGGTACGCGGATCGTTGAAGCCGGACAGCAGTACCAGGGCCCGGAATCTGACATACCAGTCGGGGTGCCCTGCAGCGGCTTCGAGCAGCGCCGGCACGGCCGTGCCGGCATCGGCGCGTCGCACGGTCCGGCCTGCTCCCATGCGGACGGGATAATCGACGGACCCCAGCAGGCCGACCGCCTCCTTCACCTGGGCAGGCGTGATCCGCTCGGGCGACCCGGACGTTTGCTCGGCACCCGGGGGGACGGCGCCGAGGGCCAGGGGAAGTCTGACGCCGGCCGTGAGGAGAATGATGAAGCACGCCGTCAGCCTGAGCGACATCGGACGGTCAGTCGACGGCCTTGAGCGCAAGCTGAAGGTATGCCCTTTCGTCCTGGGGGAATGGCACGGGATAGATGCCTGTGTAGCAGGACGTGCAGTAAGAGCCTTGCCGCTCGCCAACCCCTTGACGCAGCCCAGCAAGGCTGAGATACACCAGGGAGTCCGCCTCGACGAAATCACGTATCTGGTCCACCGAATGCGTCGCGCCAATCAGGTCCTGGCGGCTGGGCGTGTCAACGCCGTAGAAGCAGGGGGACACCGTTGGCGGGCAACTGATTCGCACGTGCACTTCGCGAGCGCCGGCCGCCTGCACGAGCCTGACGATCTTCCGGCTCGTGGTGCCGCGAACGATGGAATCGTCCACCAGAATGACACGCTTCCCTTCGAGAATGCTTCGAACGGGATTCAGCTTCACCTTCACGTTGAAGTCGCGAATGGACTGCTGCGGCTGAATGAAGGAGCGGCCGACGTAGTGGTTCCGAATGAGCCCGAACCTGACCGGCAGGCCCGCTTCCTCCCCGTAGCCGATCGCCGCACAGACCCCGGAGTCGGGAATGGGCACGACGACGTCGGCCTCGACGGGGGATTCGGCAGCCAGGATGCGGCCGAACGACGTGCGCACTTCACTGACGCTGCGTCCGAAGACGTAGCTGTCCGGCCGCGCGAAGTACACGTGCTCGAACACGCAGTGGGCGAGCTGCGACGGAGGGTACGGCCTGATGGACCGGAGGCCGCCGTCACTGATAATCAGCAGTTCACCCGGATCCACGTCGCGGACGTAGGTCGCGCCGATCAGATCGAGGGCGCAGGTCTCGGAGCAGACAATCCAGGCGTCACCAAGGCGTCCGAGGGCCAGCGGACGGAACCCGTGGGGATCCCTGGCCGCGATGAGCCGGTTCTTCGTCAGGAGCACCATGGAGAACGCGCCGCTGACCTGGAGGATCGATTCCACCAGCGCCTCTTCGACCGACGCGGCCTTCGACCGCGCGTACAGGTGCAGCACTACCTCGGTGTCGCTGGTCGTCTGGAAGATCGAGCCGGCCCGGACGAGCTCCTCGCGCAGCTCACGGGCATTCACCAGATTGCCGTTGTGCGCCACCGCGATCTGGCCGTGCGCGCAGTCGATGAGGAACGGCTGTGCGTTCTCAATCTTGCTCTCGCCCGCAGTCGAGTAGCGGGTGTGCCCGATGGCCAGGTGGCCGGGGAGCTTCTCGATCGTCTCTTCCTTGAACGCGTCGCCGACCTCCCCCATGCCCCGGGTGATGCGCATGCGCTCGCCGTCCCCCGAGGCGATGCCGGCACTCTCCTGCCCCCGGTGCTGGAGCGCGTACAGGCCGAGCGACGTCAGGCTGGCCGCTTCAGGATGCCCGAAGATGCCGAATACGCCGCACTCGTCCTTGAATTTATCCATATGCGATGCGTTCGCGCGGTTAGGTGCGCTCAACTACCTCCCGCAGGGAGGGTGCAGCAGCCTGCGCCTGCCGCGCCACAGTTTAGCCGCTCACGCTGCCGGGCGGGCAAAGTACTGCGCCAGCGCCTCCGACCACAGCCGTTCAGCGTCGGCGAGCTTCCAGTCGATTGCCGCGCGCCCTCCAACGGTCACCGCAATTCTGTCTCCGCCAGTACGGCCCACCCGTCGCGCCGGCACGCCGCACTCCGCGGCCAGATCCATCAGCGGGCCGAGACTCCCGGCCGCCACCGAAACAACGACACGGCCACCGGCTTCCCCGAAGAGATCCGCCAGCACGTCCCACTCCCCCATCGCCCCTTCCGCCGGAAGATCGACGAGGCACCCGATACCGCCGCTGTCGAAGGCGCTCTCGGCCAGCGTCACCGCGAGTCCGCCATCGGAGCAGTCGTGCGCGGAAAGCAGCAGCCGGCCTGCCGTCGCCTTGGCGAGCAACGCCAGCAGGGCCCGCTCCGCCTCCAGATCCAGGTGCGGCACATCCCCCGCGATCAGTCCGTGCAGGATCTTCAGGTACTCGCTGCCCCCTAGACCCGCGCTCGCAGCGCGGCCCTTCGGCTCCGCGTCACCCCGCCCGACGGAGGCTCCGAGCAGCACTATCTCGGAGCCCGCTGCCCTGAAGGACCGTCCCAGGGCACACGATGCATCCTCGATCAGCCCGACAACGCCGATGACGGGCGTGGGGAAGATGGCCCTGCCGTCCGTCTCGTTGTAGAGACTGACGTTTCCGCCCGTAATCGGGATATCGAGCGCCCGGCACGCGTCGGACAGACCTTCGATGGCTTCGACCAGGCCCCACATGATGTCAGGCTTTTCAGGGTTGCCGAAATTCAGGCAGTTCGTGGCGCCTATCGGAACGGCCCCTGCGCAGGCAACGTTCCGGGCGGCCTCGGCAAGCGCCAGCATCGCCCCTCGCCGCGGGTCGAGATAGCAGTAGCGCCCGTTCCCGTCGGTGGACATGGCCAGCGCTCGGGGTGTGCCCTTCACGCGCACGACACCCGCGCCCATTCCGGCAAGTACGAGCGTGTTCGTCCGGACCATGTGGTCGTACTGCCGGTAGACCCACCGCTTGCTCGCGATCGTGGGGGAGGAAAGCAGGCTTCCGAGCGCCTGCTGGGGGGAGACCGGGGTCAGGGACTCGAGATCGAGACGGTGCACCTCGTCCAGATACCGGGGACGTGCGGTCGGCCGGTCGTATACCGGGGCTTCGTCCACCAGCGCGGCATTGGGAATCTCGGCAACCGTTTCCCCACGGCTCTTCACCTGCAGGAGCCCGGTCTCGGTGACGCTGCCGATACGAGCCGCGTGAAGGTCCCACTTCTGGAAAATCGCCTCCACCTCGGCTTCGCGTCCGCGCTTCACGACGAGCAGCATCCGCTCCTGGGACTCGGAGAGCATGATTTCGTACGGCGTCATCCCGGTCTCACGCTGCGGGACATGCTGCACGTCGATCTCGATGCCGCAGCCTCCGCGGGCGCCCATCTCGGAGGTCGCGCAGGTCAGCCCCGCGGCGCCCATGTCCTGGACCCCGATGAGCGCGTCTCCCTTCATCAGCTCCAGGCAGGCTTCGAGCAGGAGCTTCTCCATGAAGGGATCGCCGACCTGCACGGCCGGCCGTTTCTCGGCGGAGCGATCGTCGAACTCCGCTGAGGCCATCGTGGCGCCATGGATCCCGTCGCGCCCTGTCCGGGCCCCGACGTAGTAGACAGGGTTGCCGACGCCGCCGGCGTTTCCCTTCACCAGGGCATCCGATCGGGCGATGCCGAGACACATGACATTGACGAGCGGATTGCCGGCGTAGCAGTCCTCGAACGCGATTTCCCCACCAATCGTCGGTATGCCGATGCTGTTGCCGTACCCGGCGATCCCGGCAACCACCCCTTCGACGGTACGGCGCGTGCGAGCGCCGGTCGCGCCGTCCATCGGGCCGAAGCGCAGAGAGTTGAGCAGCGCGATCGGCCGCGCACCCATCGTGAAGATGTCGCGGATGATCCCGCCCACACCGGTGGCCGCTCCCTGATAGGGCTCGATGAAGGAAGGATGATTGTGCGACTCGATCTTGAACACGGCTGCGAGGCCGCCGCCGATATCCACCGCGCCGGCGTTCTCTCCCGGACCCTGCAGCACGCGGGGGCCCCTCGTCGGCAGCTTCTTCAGGTGAATCCGAGAGCTCTTGTAGCTGCAGTGCTCGGACCACATCACGGAAAAGATACCCAGCTCCGTCAATGACGGCTCGCGCCCGAGCGCCTGGACGATACGGTCGTACTCGTCGGGCTTGAGGCCGTGGCGTTCGAGAACGGCAGAATCGTGTGCGCTCATCGTGTTCTTCAGGGCAGCGATGCCTGTGCCGCCAGTGCGCTGACGACCGACTCGAACAGGACCAGACCGTCGGCACTGCCGAGCGCCGGCTCGCACGCACGCTCGGGATGGGGCATGAGGCCCACGACATTCCGCCCTTCGTTGCAGATCCCCGCGATGTTGTTGACGGCGCCGTTCGGGTTCGAGCCCGGCGTCGCGATCCCGCTCGTATCGCAGTAGCGGAAGACCACACGACGTGAGGCCTCGAGGTCGCGCAGCACGTCCGGTTCGGCGAAATAGTTCCCCTCCCCATGTGCGATGGGGATGCGGAGGGTCTGCCCAACGGGTGCGCGGAGGGTAAACGGAGTGTCGGTCTGCTCGACGCGCAGGTGCACGTGCTCGCAGTGGAACTTGAGGTCCTTGTTTCGCAGCATGGCGCCAGGCAGCAGCCCCGCCTCGAGCAGGATCTGGAATCCATTGCAGATGCCGAGCACCGGCCCGCCGCCCCGCGCGAACGCCGTCACGGTGTTCATCACCGGTGAAAAGCGCGCGATGGCACCGGTCCGCAGGTAGTCGCCATGGGAGAATCCGCCGGGCAGGATCACGGCGTCGGCTCCCTGGAGGCTCGTCTCCTTGTGCCACACGAAGACGGCGTCCTGGCCGAGCACGTGCCGGGCCGCATGGTACGCATCGTGATCGCAGTTGGATCCGGGGAACACGACTACGGCGAATTTCATAGGTGCATCCTGAATTGCTTCCCGCTTCCCGCTCCAGTTCCAGTTCCAGTTCCTGCTTCACGCCTCCTTTGAAGCGCCGCAGCGCGTCCTCAGCCGTCCACTTCGATGCGGTAGCTCTCGATCACGGGGTTTGCCAGCAGCTTGTCGGCGACTTCTGCCGCAACGGCTCGCGTCTGGTCCGCGGACGGAGCATCGACGTCGAGCTCGAAATACTTCCCCTGGCGGACGTCCCCCACCCCCGTATACCCCATCGAGTGCAGTGCATCGGCGATCGTGCGGCCCTGCGGATCGAGAACCGACGGCTTGAGGGTCACGAACACGCGTGCTTTCATCGCTGCTCCACGGCTGATGTGAGGCTGGGCTCGAGCGTGAGGGGAGACGACGCGCCGAATACGCGGTCGAAAATGGTGTCCACGTTCCGGAAGTGGTGATCCAGGTCGAACGCCTTTTCGATCTCAGACGCGCTCAGGACCCCGGCAAGATCCGCATCGTCCAGAAGCAACGCCTTGAAGTCCGTCCCCTCGTGAAAGGCCCGCATGGCGTTCCGCTGCACCCACTCGTAGGCCTGCTCGCGGGAAACGCCGCGCCGGGCCAGCTCGAGCAGGACTGTTCCGGAAAAGACGACACCGCGCGACCGCTGCAGGTTCTCCATCATCCGATCGGGATACACGACCATGCCGCGCACGATTCGCGTGAAGCGGCGCAGCATGTGATCGAGCGCAATGAAGGTGTCGGGGAGGATCACCCGCTCCACGGAGGAGTGCGAGATGTCCCGCTCGTGCCAGAGGGCCACGTTCTCGATGGCAGCCAGCGCGTTGGTGCGCACCAGCCGGGCAAGGCCGGTGATCTGCTCGCATCCGATCGGGTTCCGCTTGTGCGGCATCGCAGAAGATCCCTTCTGCCCCTTGCCGAACGGCTCCTCGATCTCGCCGATCTCGGTCTTCTGCAGTCCCCGGATCTCCAGGGCGAACTTCTCGAGTGATGCCGCCGTGATGGCAAGAGCCGAGAACAGCTCCGCGTGACGATCCCGCTGGATGATCTGCGAGGATACCGGCGCGGGCTGCAGTCCCAGCCGCTCGCAGACCCGGGCTTCGATTGCGGGATCCAGATGGGCGAACATGCCGACAGCGCCCGAGAGCTTCCCGACACTGACGGCGTCGCGCGCCCCGAGCACCCGGTCCAGGTCGCGCTGCAGTTCGGCGTACCAGAGCGCCAGCTTCACCCCCAGGGTCATGGGCTCCGCGTGCACGCCGTGCGTGCGCCCGATCATCGGCGTGCGTCGATGCTCCTCCGCACGCGCGCGCACCGCCTCCATCAGGCCGGCGATGTCCCGGATGATGAGCTCGGCCGCCTGGCGCATCTGGACCGCCTGCGCGGTATCCAGCACGTCAGACGAGGTCAAGCCGAAGTGCAGCCAGCGGGCGGCCGGCCCGGCGTGTTCGGCGACCGCCGTCGTGAAGGCAATCACGTCGTGCTGGGTGACGTTCTCGATCTCCTCGATGCGGGCAATGTCGAACTTCGCGCGGGCCCTCAGCTCGCGGGCCGCCTCGGCGGGAATCACGCCTGCCTCCGCCATCGCGTCTGCCGCCGCCAGCTCCACCTCGAGCCAGGTCTCGTATCGGCGCCCGTCGCTCCAGATCGCCCCCATCTCCGGGTTCGTGTAACGCGCAATCATCTATGTCGGTGTCCCTTGCCTCTGCATCTGCAACAGCGCATTGATGGCCCCCTCAGTTCAGATCCAGCCGCGCGCTGGAGAGCTCCGGAACCCTGGGGCCCAGCACCGTAGCAGCCAATGAGCCGTTCGAGAACAACTCCGTCGCGACTCTCTGCACGTCCTCTGATGTGACCGCTTCGACCCCCCTCAGCGTCTCGTCGAGACCGAAATGGCGATCGAAATAGATTTCCTGCCGGGCCATGTGCGACATCCGGCTGGCCGTGTTCTCGAGGCTCAGCATCAGGCTGCCCTTCAGGTGGTCCTTCGCCCGGCGAAGCTCAGCATCCGCCACAGGAGTGCGCTTGAGCGCTTTCAACTCCTCGACGCAGAGATCGATCACCTCACCGACCGCCTCGTTCGCGCAGCCGGCATAGATGGTGATGTTCCCGGCATCCCGATACGCACTGAGGCCGCTGAATACCGAGTAGGCAAGCCCGCGCTTCTCCCGGATGTTCTGAAAGAGCCGTGAGCTCATCGAGCCGCCCAGAACCGTGTTGAGGATGTAGCTGACGTATCTGTCCTCGTGGCTCTGCGCAAAGCTGTTCGTGCCGATGCACAGGTGGCTCTGCTCGAGCTCCTTCGTCCGGGTCACGACCTGCGGGCTCACGGTCGGGGCGACCTCTCCGAAGCTCTCCGCCGCAGACGGCAGATCCCCGAAGGCCCGGTGCACGAGATCGCGGACCTGGGCGTGCTCCACGTTGCCTGCAGCAGAAATGATGATGTTCGAGGCCACGTAGGCACCGCCGAAGTAGCGGGCCACCGTCTCGCGATTGAGCGCCTCGACGGTCTCGGGGCTGCCCAGAATGGGCCGCGCGAGCGGATGCCCCTCCCAGAAGTGCTGCGTGAAGAGCTCGTGGACGAGGTCGTCCGGCGTGTCCTCGACCATCTTGATCTCCTCGAGGATCACCTTCTTCTCGCGCTCGACCTCCTCGGCTACGAACGCCGGCCGGCGCACGATGTCCGAGAGCAGGTCCACGGCCAGCGGCAGGTGCTCGTCCAGCACCTTTATGTAGTAGCTCGCATACTCCTTCGCGGTGAAAGCGTCGAGCTGACCGCCGATGCAGTCGATCGCCTGAGCAATGTCTTCCGCGCTTCTGGTGTCCGTGCCCTTGAAGAGCATGTGCTCCACGAAATGGGCGATTCCGCTGCGGTCGTCGCTCTCGTGGCGGGACCCGCGCGTGAGCCAGACCCCAATCGTCACCGACCGCACGTGCGGCATCGTTTCGGTGAGGAGTCGGAGGCCGTTATCGAGGACCTCGCGCACGACCGTGGATTCAGTCGAAGGTACCATCAGCGCCGCGCCTCCAGCGCGTCGGGCGACTCGAGGCTGCAAGTCGTTCTGTTCAAAGGGATTACAGCTTAGTTTGAAAACTCGATCCTACCATGCGGCGGATGCCCGGCTCAAGCGGGGCAGCCTCTGCCGCCGCCCGCCCGAAGCCACCCGGAAGCCTCAACGCCGGCTCGGGGGAGCGTAGTAGAATGGGGATCCGCTTCTTTTTCATGAACTTGCCATGGGGACTCCAGCTGACCTCGATCTCTCCGGCGCCGAACTCCACGAGCTCGAAGCGGCCCTGAGGGACCTGGGCAGCCCGGCGTTTCATGCCCGTCAGATCTTCCAGTGGATCCACAAGCGGGGTGTCACGGACGTTCGCCTGATGACCGATCTCAGCCGTGAGCTCCGGGAAGCGCTGGCAACCCGGTTCGTCCTCACGACCCCGGACGTGGTCAAGACGGAACGCTCCTCAGACGGCACGACGAAGTTCCTGCTGCGCCTGTCTGACGGCAAGCAGATCGAGGCCGTGTGCATACCGGAGCATCCGGTCGGCCCGACAGACGTCCGCGATGCGGACCGGGTGACGTTCTGCCTCTCCACGCAGGTCGGCTGCGCCATGGGATGCGCCTTCTGCCTGACCGGGAAGATGGGGATCGACCGGAATCTGACGGCGGCGGAGATTGTCGGGCAGGTGCGCGTGCTCGGACGCGAGCTGGGCGTCCTGGATCAGCGGTTCACCATCGTCCTCATGGGCATGGGAGAACCCCTGCACAATTACGACGAGACGATGAAGGCCTTGCGGATCCTGGCCGACGAGCGGGGTCTTGGCATGTCCCCGCGGCGGGTCACCCTGTCGACCGTCGGCGTACTGCCGGCGCTCGAACGCCTGGCGACCGAACCGCTCATGCCCAACCTTGCGATCTCGCTGCATTCCACAACGGAAGAACAGCGCGACCTGCTGGTCCCCATAAACAGGAAGTACGGCCTGAAGGAGCTCCTGGACGCCTGCCGGCGCTTTCCACTCAAGCGGAGGGAGCGGATCACCTTCGAGTACGTGATGCTCAAGAACGTCAATGACACGCCCGACGACGCACGGCGCCTCGTCCGGCTCCTGAGCGACATCAAGGCCAAGGTGAACCTCCTCCCGCTCAACGAAGCAGCAGGGATTCCCTTCGAACGTCCGTCTGACGCCGCGGTCGATCGATTCGCTCGTATCCTCGCGGAGCGCGGGCTCACCGTGTCGGTGCGGAAATCGCGTGGGCGCGACATCAGGGCAGCCTGCGGCCAGCTGATCACCGAAACCCCGCGAACCGCTACACCCGGACGGCGGCTGGCGCTTGCCATGGACGCTGCCGGCCGCTCCTGAACCCCGACTGTCCTGCCGATCGCGAAAGAGTCAGTCACCCGGCCGACGGCGAGTCCACCACGTGCCCGGCCCCGAATCCGGTGAGCCGGACGTGCACCTGTTCGTTGCGCCGGTGCCCCTTGGGAATCCGCACCTTCATGTAGTTGTCGGTGACGACAACCTCCCCATCCTCGAGTGTCAGGGCCGGACGTACAGTGCCCACCTGTGACGCCTGAAAGCGCCGCGCCAGCTCGGCGCCAATCCCGCGAATCCGCGCGCCGCGCGCACGTACGACAGGTCCCGCGAGCTTTCCCGGCATCCCGCTGGCCGCCGTCCCCGGCCTGTCGGAATACGGAAAGACGTGCAGGTGCGAGAGCGGCGAGCCGGCAAGGTATTCGGCGTTTCGTTCGAAATCGGCGCCGGTCTCGCCCGGGAACCCGACGATGACGTCGGAGCCGATGGAGGCGTGCGGCAGGCGATCCACGATGCCCCGCACCAGAGCACTGTAAGCGGCGAGGGTATAAGGACGACGCATCTCACGGAGCATGCGGTCGCTGGCGTGCTGGAGCGGCAGGTGAAAGTGCGGGGCGAACCGGCTTCCGGCACGACACACCAGATCCACGATGGCGGGGGTGCAGTCCATCGGCTCGAGCGAACTGAGACGGTAGCGGACATCACCCGGAAGACTGTCGAGGGCCTGGAGAAGTTCCAGGAGTGAAGCAGTCGGCTGGAGATCGCGCCCGTACGAGCCGAGGTGCACGCCGGTCAGCATGATCTCCCGGAAGCCCGCCGCACTCGCGCGGAGGGCTTCGCGCAGGACCTCCGCGACTGGCAGACTGCGGCCACGGCCGCGTGTGCTCGGGATAATGCAATAGGCGCATCGCTGCTCGCAGCCGGTCTGCACCCGCAGTGTAAACGTCGTCCTGCCGGCGAAGCCTGGTTCGATGCTGGCGCCGCACGCCCCTTCGCCATCGCTGAAGCGCTGGGCGGTAGTGAGGCCGGCATCCTCCAGGAGCGGGAGGGTTCGATGTTTGCGCTCGTTCGGGATGACGAGGGCAACTCCCGGCAAGGCGGCCAGTTCGTCCGGACTGCGCGTCGCGTAACAGCCGGTCATCACGATCTTCGCAGCGGGGTTCTCCCGCGCGATGCGGCGTACGGTCTGCCGCGCCCCCTGATCCGCCGTGGCTGTGACGGAACAGGTGTTCACGATGACCAGATCGGCTTCACCAGAGGGGGTGGATGTCGCACCGCGGGCTTGCAGCTCCTCCTCGATGCGATGCGAGTCCGCCTGATTCACCCGGCAGCCGAACGTGACGACCGCGAATTTCACTGCGTGAGTCTTGCCGCGGCCTGCTCCACCTTGTCGGCGAGGCTCTTCTTGTAAGCGTCGAGGCGCGCGGCGAGCGCCTGATCGCCAACGGCAAGGATCTGGGCGGCAAGCACGCCCGCGTTTGTCGCCCCCGGCTTTCCAATCGCAACGGTTGCCACCGGAACTCCCGGGGGCATCTGCACCGTCGAGAGCAGGGCATCCAGCCCCTTCAACGCCGAGGAATCAATAGGGACGCCGATCACGGGCATGGTGGTGTGCGCGGCAACCACCCCGGCCAGGTGCGCCGCCGCGCCCGCCCCCACGATGAACACCTTGACCCCGCGATCGGGCGCCTCGCGAACGAGCCGCATGACGCGTTCGGGCGAACGATGGGCCGAGGCGACCGTCATCTCGCAGGGAATCTGGAACCCGGCGAGCGCGTCAACCGCGGCCTGCATGATTGGGGCGTCCGAGTCGGAGCCCATGAGAATGAGTACAGAGATCTGGGACATGGGGGAAATGGGAGAAGTGCCAAGAGTGCCAAGAATAGAAGAAAATTACACTTCCTCTGCCTTTACTGTGCGGGCATGTGCCAGAGCCTTTGCTCCGATGTCGTGTCGAAACTGCATGCCCTCGAAGCTCACGCGTGACACACCGGTATACGCCTGCGCGATAGCTTCTTCGTAGCCCGTGCCGCGGCCAACCACGGTCAGCACGCGCCCGCCGGCCGTGACGGTTGTCGCGTTCGGGCCCGTGGCGGTGCCCGAATGGAACACAAGGGCGGCGTCCTGCGCCGCATCGAGCCCTGAGATGACGACACCAGTCGGGCCGGCGGCGGGATACCCGCGGGAAGCAAGCACGACTCCCACCGCTTTTTCGCTGCCAAGGCCGATTGCCTCGGTCGAGCTGTCCAGCTCCCCGCCGGCAGCGGACATCAGGACAGGGGCAAGATCCCCGCGAACCAGCGGGAGCACGACCTGTGCTTCGGGATCTCCGAGCCGAACGTTGAACTCGATCACCTTTGGACCGGTGCAGGTCAGCATCAGGCCAGCGTAGAGGAACCCGCGGTACTCGTGCCCGTCCGCGCGCATTCCGCGGACGACAGGATCAACGATTTCGCGCATGATCCGGGCGGCCATGGCCGTGTCGATCAGCGGGCTCGGCGCAAAGGCGCCCATGCCGCCCGTGTTGGGTCCGAGATCCCCGTCGAAGATCCGCTTGTGATCCTGCGCCGAGACGAACGGGACCGCTCGCCTGCCGTCACAGATGGCAAAGAACGACACTTCGGGGCCGACGAGGCATTCTTCCATCACGAGGCGCGCTCCGGCCTCGCCGAATTGACGGTCCTCCATGGCCGCCGTGATTGCCGCGTCAGCCTCCTCTTCGCTCTGAGCCACCACGACCCCCTTGCCGGCCGCCAGCCCGTCGGCCTTCACGACGATGGGGAGTCCCAGCTCGCCGCTCCGCAGGAACGCCCGGGCCCGATCGGCACTGTCACAGACCCGGTACCGCGCCGTCGGGATGCCGTGGCGCTCCATGAAAGCCTTTGCAAACACCTTGCTGCACTCGAGCCGCGCCGCCGCGCGCGTGGGACCAAAAATCCGCAGCCCCCGTGACGAGAAGCGATCCACGATGCCCCGATCGAGGGGAAGCTCCGGACCCACGACGGTCAGCTCGACCCCCTCGCGCAAGGCAAGCGCGAGCAACTCGTCGACGTCGCCTGCCTCCACCGGGCGAAGCGGCACCGCGTGTGCGAGTCCGGCATTCCCGGGAGCACAGATCACCCCGGACACGCTCTCTTCAGCGGCCAGTTTCCAGGCCAGCGCGTGCTCGCGGCCACCGCTGCCGATCACGAGAAGTTTCATGTTGACGGGGAGGAGGGTCGAGCGATTGACGGCCGATGAGCTTTGTGCCTAGAATCGCCGTTTACCTGTGATAGCCTAACATATTCTTCGGAAATCACAGGGCCTCACAGAGTCGTACTGCCAAGGCCGCAAGGGGGGTGTTCAGGCTTGGCTGAAGTCAAGATTCAGGAAGGCGAATCTATCGAGAGCGCCCTCCGTCGCTTCAAGCGTAAGGTACAGCAGGAAGATATCATCAAGGATATCAAGAAGCATTCCTACTACTTGAAGCCAGGCGATCGGCGGCGCGCGAAGCAGGCGCTGGCGCGAAAGCGTACACGCAAGAAGCAGCGCCGCGAGACGGAGTAGCTGCACGTAACTGGGTCCCGGCCGGCCGGTGCGCACCGCGCCGCGCCGGGGAACCCGACCTGCCGGGTGAAGCAGGCGACGAGCTGGTGAGAGGTAGGACCGATGGAGTTCCAGGACAAGACGCTCAACTGCGTGGATTGCGGCACGGAGTTCCTCTGGACGGCTGGCGAACAGCTGTTCTTCGCCGACAAGAACTTCAAGAACGAACCCAAGCGGTGCAAGGAGTGCAAGGCCAAGCGTGCCTCGCGCCCCGCACCGGGCGCCGCCGTCTCGCGCGAACGCGTCGAAACAACTACGAACTGCTCGGCATGCGGCAAGGAAACCACGGTTCCCTTCAGGCCAACCCAGGGACGGCCGGTCTTCTGCCGCGAGTGTTTCCAGGAGCGCAAGTTCGCCGGCGTAGCCGGCGTCTAGTCCTGACCTCAAGACGTGCAGGGCCACGCGCCAGCGTGGCCCTTTCTGTTTCGCACCGAACCGCCAGCCCGCGCGCCTGCGTCTAACCGTCCTGTTCCCGCGCCCGGGCCTCCAAGTCTGTTGCAACGTCATGTCTTCTCCAACATTTATTCGTCCTACCTTCGCCCCCTCCCTCATCATTCTGGCAGCGGCAATACTGGCCGCCTGCGGCGGGCCCCAAGCCTCTCAGGGCGCCCGCCCGGCGGCGCCTCCGCCCACAGCGGTGCGGCTCATCACCCTCGAGCAGCACGCCATCGAGGACACGTCCGAGTTCATCGCGGCAGTTCGCTCGTTGCGCTCGGCGACCGTCCAGCCGGAGGTGGAGGGCATCGTTACCAGAATCTTCGTGAAGTCCGGCGATCGCGTCCGTGCCGGCACCCCGCTGGTGCAGATCAACGCCGAGCGGCAGCGGGCGGCGGTCCAGAGCACCGAGGCGACGCGTGCGGGCACTGAAGCGGATGCCACCTACTGGCGCGGGCAGGTCAAACGGCTCGAAACGCTGGTCGGCGCGGGAGCCATCAGCCGCCAGGAGTTCGAGCAGGCAGAGAACTCGCTCCGCACGGCCGAAGCACGCCTGGGGGCGCTCGATGCGCAGCTGCGCGAAGGGCAGGTCCAGCTCCAGTATCACCGCGTTGATGCCCCGCAAGCCGGGGTTGTCGGAGACATCGCGGTCAGGCAAGGGGATCGGGTCACGACGGCGACCGCCATCACGACGCTCGACGACGACGACGGGCTGGAGGCGTACATCGAGGTTCCCGTCGGGCGCGCCCCGGATCTGCGGACCGGCCTTCCCGTTCACCTGCTCGACGCGGACGGGACCGTCATCGCGACACATCCCATCTCCTTCGTCGCGACGCGCGTGGACCCCGGCACCCAGGCCGTGCTGGCCAAAGTGCGAATCGGGAAGGCTCCCCCGGGAATGCGCGTCCAGCAGTTCATCCGCGCGCGCGTCGTCTGGCGCACCTCGGAAGGGCTGACCGTGCCTGTGGTGGCAGTGAACCGCATCAGCAACCAGTACTTCTGCTTTGTCGCAGAGGGGACGGGTGACGCGATGGTGGCGCGTCAGCGACCGGTGCGCGTTGGCGAGGTGACAGGGGACGATTACGTGGTGCTCGAGGGGCTGAAGCCCGGGGAGCGCATCGTGGTCTCGGGGATTCAGAAGATAGGCGACGGCGCCCCTGTCCGCGCGGAATAGCCATGCTCGACATCTTCATCCGCAGACCGATCCTCGCCTCCGTCTGCTCGCTCGTCATCATCCTGGCAGGCGCCACGGCCATTCCGACCATGCCCGTCGCGCAATATCCGGAGCTGGCGCCGCCGCAGGTCAGCGTGACCGCCTTCTACACCGGCGCGAATGCCCAGGCCGTGGAGACTGCCGTCACGACCCCGCTCGAGCAGGCGATCAACGGCGTCGAGGGCATGCTCTACATCACCTCCTCGAGCACCAACGCGGGCGTGAGCCAGATCAACGTCACGTTCGACGTGACGCGCGACATCGACGTGGCGGCGGTGGACGTGCAGAACCGCGTCAACCAGGCACTCGGCCGCATGCCGGCCGAAGTGCGGACGACCGGAATCAGCGTGCAGAAGAACTCCACCGGCTTCGTTCTCGGGGCCGGCGTCTACAGCGAGACCGGGGCGTACGACTCACTGTTCATGAGCAACTACGTCGACGTCTACGTCAAGGACGCGCTCAAGCGACTGCCGGGCGTCGGCGAGGTCATGATCTTCGGCGAGCGCAAGTACTCCATGCGGCTCTGGCTCGATCCGACTCGTCTTGCCGCCCGAGGCCTCACCGCCGGGGACGTCGTCAACGCGCTTCGCGAGCAGAACGTGCAGGTTGCCGCCGGCAGCATCGGTGACGCGCCGGCCCGCGAAGGGCAGACGTATCAGATCAGCGTCCGCGCCGCCGGACGGCTGAAGGAAGTGTCGGAGTTCGAGAACGTCATCATCGAAGCGGGCAAGGCAGGCGGACTGGTCCGGCTGCGGGACGTCGGAACAGCGGAGCTCGGCGCCGAGACGTATGCTTCCGCCCTGCGGTTCCAGGGATACGACGCGGTCGGCTTCGGCGTCACCCAGCTTCCGACGGCGAACGCCCTGGACGTCGAGCGCCAGGTGAAAACAGAGCTCGAGAGGCTCTCGGCACAGTTCCCGCCGGGGATGAGCTACCGGATCGCGTTCAACACGACTCAGGTCGTGGATGCCTCCATCCGCGAAGTGCTGAAGACGCTTGCCGAAGCCATTGCCCTCGTCATCCTCGTGATGTTCCTGTTCCTTCAGAGCTGGCGCACCACCCTGATTCCGGCGATCACCATCCCGGTCTCGTTGATCGGCGCGTTCGCGTTCGTGAAGCTGATGGACTTCTCGATCAACACCCTCACGCTCTTCGGCATCATCCTGGCCACCGGGATCGTCGTGGACGATGCGATCGTGGTCATCGAGAACATCGAGCGGCACATCCAGGAATACGGCAAGTCCGCCGCACAGGCCGCGTCGGACGGCCTGCGTGAGGTGTTCGGGGCCGTCGTCGCGACGGGGCTCGTGCTGACTGCGGTGTTCGTGCCCGTCGCGTTCTTTCCTGGAACGACCGGCCGCCTGTACGCGCAGTTCTCGATCACGATCGCGTTCTCGGTCGCGCTGTCGGTGTTCAACGCGGTGACGCTGACGCCGGCCCTCTCGGCCCTGCTCCTGACGCGATCGTCACATGGGCGGGGGGGCTTCTTCGCCGGGATCGAGCGGGTGATCACGTCAGGCACCCACGCCTATATCTGGACGCTCGGACGGCTGATGCGGGTCAGGTGGGCGGTCGTCCTCTGCTTCATCGTGGGGCTTGGCGCGACCTACGCGATGTATCAGATTGTGCCGCGGTCGCTGGTGCCGGAAGAAGATCCTGGCTATTTCATCACCGTGGTCCAGGCGCCGGCCGGTGCGTCGCTGCAGTACACAGGGGACATCGCGCGGCAGGCGGAGCAGATCATGATGAAGGACCCCGATATCGAGGGGGTCTTCTCGGTCATGGGCTTCAGCTTCAGCGGAGCGGCCCCGAACCAGGGGCTCATCTTC
>JACCXG010000168.1 GCA_013697225.1 Acidobacteriota bacterium | reverse complement strand
CTGGGGTATCGCGGAGTCGGAGGAGAAATCGACGGTATCCGGAACCCGACGATCCGGGCTCTGACCGGGGAAACCGTGCGCATCACCATCATCAACGGCGAGCTGATGGTGCATGACATCGCGCTCGAGAGGCATGAGGTCAAGAGCACCGAGATTCTCGAGAAGGGTGCCCGCACGAGTCTGACGTTCCGTGCCGACCGGAGCGACACCTACTACTGCACCATTGCCGGTCACCGCGCAGCGGGCATGGAAGGGCGCCTGGACGTGACCGACACCCCTCGCGAGCGTTCGGAAGGTGTGCCGCCGGAGCGGGACGGCCAGACGCTGCCCCTCGATTTCGAGAGCGGCACACTCGAGAACTGGACGGCGACCGGCTCGGCCTTCGGGGTTGTGGACGGGGCAGTCTCCAGCCTGCCGGGCGGCAGGAGCACCGGCCACGCAGGTTCCTACTGGGTGAGCAGCGGCGCGCGGGGGGGCGCGCTCAGGGGGACACTCACGTCCGTTCCGTTCCGGGTCACCCACCCGTATGCAAGCTTCCTCGTGTCGGGCGGCGCGTTTGCGGGCACGCGGGCGGAGATCGTCCTGCGCGACGGCGGAGAGGTCCTCTACGCAATTTCAGGGTCGGATCACGGGATGTTGCGTCCTGCGGTGGCGGATCTCAGCGCCCATCTCGGCAAGGACATCTTCATCCGCCTCGTGGACGAGGAATCCGGCGCGACCGTTGCCGCGTACCTGAAGGAACACCCCTGGGCCTACATTGCCTTCGATCACTTCCGGTTCCACGCGGCGAGGCCGTTCTTCCCGAACGAGGTCACTGCGACGGAAGTGCGGCCCCTGCCGCCGCTCGACCACGTCCTGCACGCGGGCCTCTCGGCCGAAGAAGCGGCCGGCGCGATGAAGGTGCCGGACGGATTCACCGTCACGCTCGCCGCCGCAGAGCCGGACGTCGTGAGGCCGATTGCGTTCGCGCTCGACGATCGCGGGCGGCTCTGGGTGGCCGAGGCGCACACGTACCCGGTGCGCGCCCCCGATGGGGAAGGCAGGGACCGCATCCTGATCTTCGAGGACACCACGGGTGACGGGCGCCTCGACAGCCGCAAGGTCTTCATCGAGGGGCTGAACCTGGTCAGCGGGATCGAGCTGGGATTTGGCGGCGTCTGGGTGGGCGCAGCCCCCTACCTGATGTTCATCCCGATCGAGCCGGGCACGGACCGCCCTGCCGGCGCTCCGCAGGTGGTGCTCGACGGATGGGGCTACCAGGACACCCACGAGATGCTCAATACCTTCACGTGGGGCCCTGACGGCTGGCTGTACGGCACGCACGGGGTCTTCACGCGATCCAACGTCGGGAAGCCGGGGGCGGCCGATACCGAGCGGGTGCGCCTGAACGGCGCGATCTGGCGCTTTCATCCGACGACGCACGCATTCGAAGTCGTTGCGGAGGGGACGAGCAATCCCTGGGGGCTTGACTTCAACGACTACGGTCACGCCTTCACCACCGTCTGCGTCATCGAACACCTGTACCACGTCGTCCCCGGGGCGCGGTACACGCGGCAGGCGGGGAAGCATTTCAATCCGCACACTTTCGACGACATCAAGACAATCGCGGACCATCTGCACTGGGCCGGAGATCAGGGCCCACATGCGGGCAACCGCCGCTCGGATGCCGCCGGCGGCGGCCATGCACACGCGGGGGGGATGATCTACCTGGGCGGCGATGGCTGGCCGGGGCAGTCCCGCAACACGATCTTCATGAACAACATCCACGGATACCGGACGAACACCGACATCCTTCAGAGGAAGGGATCCGGGTACGTCGGAGCACACGGGGCGGACTTCCTGTTCACCAACGATTCGTGGAGCCAGATGCTGAACTTCAGGTACGGCCCGGACGGCTCGGTCCACGTGATCGACTGGTACGACAAGAACCAGTGCCACAGCAGCAATCCCAAGATCCACGACAAGACGCTCGGCCGGATCTTCAAGATCACGCATGCGAGCGATCGCCGTGTGCAGGTGGATCTGTCGAAGCTGCCGTCGGAGGAGCTCGCGGCGCTGCAGCTGCACCGCAACGACTGGTACGTGCGTCACGCCCGGCGGATTCTCCAGGAGCGCGGCCGCGATCCGAAGGTGCATGCCATTCTGAAGCGGACACTTCGCGAGCATCCCGACACCACACGCAAGCTGAGGGCGCTCTGGGCCCTGCACGTCACCGGCGGGCTGAACCCGCGCGAGGCGGTGGATCTGCTCGACCACCCCGACGAGTACCTGCGGGCCTGGGCGGTTTCACTGCTGGTGGAGGACCGGCGCCCCTCGAACGACGTCCTCCGGCGCTTCGCACGCCTGGCACGGCAGGACCGGTCACCGATGGTGCGGCTCTATCTGGCCAGCGCACTGCAGCGCATCCCGGCGGGCAGGCGCTGGGAGATGCTCGAAGGGCTCGCGGCACATGAGGAGGATGCCGAAGACCACAATCTCCCCCTGATGGTCTGGTATGCCGCCGAACCTCTGGCGGAAGTGGACATGGTGCGGGCACTGGAGCTCGCCGGGGGAAGCAGACTGCCGAGGATCTTCTCCTTCATGGTCCAGAGAGTCGGGGCCATTGGCACACAGGATGCCCTCCGTGTGCTGACGGATCGGCTCGGCCGCACGACTGATGCGGCACACCAGACCGAGCTCCTTAAAGGGATCACGGCCATCGTCGGACGGGAGACGGGAAAAGAGAAAGAGACGACGAAGTAGGTTATTTCATGAACCCGCTGCGCACCTCGACGTTCGCGCTGATCTCGTCGTTCAAGGGATCATCGAGCGCCAGGATCGCCCGCAGGTCGGGACTGAGACTCGCCTGGACCTCCGGACGCAGCAGGCG
>JACCXG010000153.1 GCA_013697225.1 Acidobacteriota bacterium | reverse complement strand
GGGCGTCCCCCGCCGGCGAGCCACTCCGGTGTGCTGCACGCGATCGCCGGCTCACATGGCATCCTGGCACGGCCCGGATCGGAACGGGAAGTGAACATTGGATCACCTTCCAGCTCCGAGCGGCTCGCGCTGAGTGACGGCCTGCGAGGCCCGTCCATCTGTGATAGAAGCAGAACGAGGGTGCGCAGGACGGATGAGTAATTACCGTTCCGTTACGCCAAACGAGGCAGAGTCGCTGGTGGACGGCGGCGCTGTTCATGTGCTCGACGTGCGCACGCCAGAGGAGTACAGCCGGCTCGGGCACATTCCGGGCGCCTGGCTGCTGCCCGTCGATCTGATCCCGTCGGCGCCGGCCGTACTGCCGCGCAGCGGGAGGCCGGTGCTCGTGTACTGCGAGCACGGGGTCCGCAGCGTCGCGGCGTGCCGGTGGCTCGCGAGGGCGGGCGTCGCGCCGCTCCTCAACATGTCGGGGGGCATGTCGACGTGGACAGGTCCGCGCGCGTTCGGTGAGGGTACCCTTCACGGCCCTTCCTCATGGCTGCTCCAGAACGCCGGTCTGCTGCCGTCCGGCGGGCACGTGCTTGATATCGCAGCCGGCCGCGGCCGTCACGCGCTGCTGCTCGCGGCTGCCAGGTTCCAGGTGACCGCCATCGATCGTGACGCCAGCGCATTAGAAGATCTGGCTCGGACTGCTGAGGCTGTAGGCCTCACGGTCGTGACCATGACGCGCGATCTGGAGATCGAGGGCCCCGTCGATCTGGGCGACGCCCTCTTCGACGTCGCCCTCGTCTTCAACTACCTGCACCGTCCGCTCTTCCCGGCCATTCTGCGCGCGCTGGCGCCAGGTGGGCTGCTGTTGTACGAGACGTTCCTCACTGCCAAGGCGGAGCGGGGGCACCCGAAGAACCCGGCGTTCCTGCTCGAAGCGGGCGAGCTGACCGCGCGCGTTGCGCCGCTCACGGTGCTGCGCTCGCGCGAAGGGGAGTACGACGGCAGGCTGGTGGCCTCCGTCGTCGCGCGACGCGATGTGTAGCGCAGGCAGCAGACAGTTGGCGCCGACCGACGTGGCCGAATCGACGGGCCGATCATTCATAGCTGACGTAATGCAAGTGCCGGAACAGGAGGGGCGCTCTCATGCGACGTGTCGCTGTGTGTCAGCTACCGCCTTCGCCGCTCACGCACTCGGGCGCCATTCACGGTACTGAGGGCGCGGCGACTCTCTCTACGCGACGGCGGAACGAGGTGGGATCCAGGGCTGGATAGCGAAACAGGAACGGCTCGATCGCCTCGAAATAGGTCAAAAGCTCGGACCGGGTGACCAGACCACGTTGAACCAACTCGGCGACGTCGCGGTGGTCCTGATCGTGGCCGCGCTCGATCTTCGACAATGCTTGCGCGCACAGGTCGAAGTGGTGGAAATCCACCCGTCCCTCACGCCTGATGAACGGGCTCCGATCCTCCCAGTCCGGGCGCACGGGGATGAAATCGACAGGTGACGCGAGCTCTACATTCAGGTAGAGCCGCTCTTTCAGGGCCGGAATCGCTCGAAGCAGGTCGTCCCGGTCAGGAACGATCTTCAGGTCGACGTCGATCGTGCTTTCACGCCATCCCTGCAGGACGGCTGTGGCCCCGCCCGTGAGGTAGACGCGAACCGGCTCCCGGGCGTTTTCCCCGAGAGCTCGCATGAAGCGTTCGATGCGCGTCAGGTCCGCGGGTTCACGCATTCGGCGGCCCGCTCGAAACTCACCAGGCGCGCGATCAGGGCGTTGTAGCGCGCGTGCGCCGAGTCTGGATCGGCCGCGGCAAGGTGCCGGTAGAGGCGACGCTCCGGGTCGGGGATCGGGGACTCGATCGTGATGCCGAGCGCGCGCAGTCGCGGAGCGCCGATCGAAACCAGCAACGCGTCCGGCGACTCCACGCCTCTGGCGAGATCGACGAGGCCACGCTCCACGATGTCCGAACCGGGAAGATTTGCGCCCACTCGCTGATTATAGCGGCGCCCGGAGCAGTGGCCCGGTCACCGGTCCTTCGTCTATCCGCGTTGAACCACCAGGGCCAAAGCCGCCAGGCCGATCACACCAAACACCAGGGCCAGCTTCAAGGCGGTGCCGACGACGAAGCCGACCCAGGCAGCGAGGCCCGCGCGTCCGGCACGGGGCAGGCTGCGGCGCACGGTGAGCTCGCCGAGGCCCCCCCACGAAAGGACAAGAATCAGCCCAGGCAGGCCGAAGAACAGGCCGGCAACCGCCCCCAGCGCAGCGCCGGCGGCGGCGCGCG
>JACCXG010000142.1 GCA_013697225.1 Acidobacteriota bacterium | reverse complement strand
GCGCGGGGGTGCCGCTGACGTACCCCGGCGCTGGAGATACGGTGGTGCTCATCCGGGGGAACGAAGCGGAAACCGATGCGCCCGCTCACCTCGATTGGGAGCGCCTTGCCGGGCTCGGGGGCACCCTTGTGTGCCATGCCGGCGCGCGGCAGATCGCCGGAATCACCCGTGCGCTCGTGGCACATGGTCGTCCACCTGACGAGAGCGCCGTCCTCGTCTACCGGGCGACCACCCCCGCACAGCACACGATTGACGGGACCCTGGCCCACATTGCCGGGCTGGCAATTGCGGACACGCCTGCGTTGCTGGTCGTCGGACGAGTGGCGGGGCTCCGCGAGCACCTCCGGTGGTTTGATACCCGTCCGCTCTTCGGCCGCCGAATCGTCGTCACGCGAGCAAGGGAGCAGGCCGCCGATCTCATCGACCGGCTGGAGGCGCTCGGTGCGGAGACCGTGGCAATGCCAACGATCCGGGTTGTCGATGTGGAGGATCCGGGTCCGCTCGACGGCGCCTGCGATGTCGCGGGAGGGTTCGACTGGATGGTGTTCACCAGCGCCAATGGCGTCGAGCACTTCATGCGCCGCTACCTGGCACGGCACGATATCAGGCACCTGCACGGCGTCCGGATCTGCGCCATCGGACCCTCAACAGCGGCTGCTGTCGAACGCTACGGCATCAGGGTGGATTTCATCCCGCCGGAGTTCCGGGGGGAAGGGGTGGCGGAGGTCTTTTCCGCCGGGGGAGGGGCCGCCGGAAAGCGATTCCTTCTTCCCAGGGCAGAGGCGGCCCGCGAGCTGCTCGGGGAAGAACTTCGGAAGGCCGGCGCGGAGGTCCTCGAGGTGGTCGCCTACCGGACAGTCCCCGATACCGCGCAGGAGGGGCCCGACGTCTATCGCATGCTGCTGGATCGCACGATTGACGCGGTCACCTTCACGAGCGCGTCGACCGTCAGAAACTTCGTCGGCCTGCTCGGTGAAGAGCAGGCGGTCGATCTCCTGCGATTGACGGTGGTCGCGGCGATCGGGCCAGTGACAGCCCAGGCTGCGCAGGAGCTTGGCATTGCCGCCACCATCGTTCCGGAGCACTATACGATTCCTGCACTCGTCGATGCGCTGGTGATGCACTTCCAGGCCCACGCGGGGCGCCTGAGGGAACGTCGATGACGAAGCCTGTGACGCATCCTGAGCCGGTTGAGCCGGCTCGCGGATCCCTGCCGCTCCAGCTCCGCCACCGTCCGCGGCGGCTCCGGCGCACGCCGGGCATACGCGCGCTCGTGCGGGAGACGCGACTCTCCCCCGAGATGTTCATCTATCCCCTGTTCGTCTGCACTGGCGAGGGACAGCGGCGGGAGGTGCCCTCCATGCCCGGGGTCTTCCAGTTGTCGGTGGACGAGGCCGTTCGCGAGGCTGAGGGGGCAAGGGCGGAGGGGATCTCTGGCGTGCTGCTGTTCGGGCTGCCGGATCAGAAGGATGCCATCGGATCGTCGGCCTACGATGCCGAGGCGCCGGTCCAGACGGCCGTCCGCGCGCTCAAACGTGAAGTCCCCGGCCTGGTAGTCGTGACCGACGTCTGTCTGTGCGAGTACACGTCGCACGGCCACTGCGGCATAGTGGTCGAGGACCAGATCGTGAACGACGCCAGCGTCGAGCAGCTCGTACGGGCGGCGCTGTCACATGCGGCGGCGGGTGCGGACATCGTGGCGCCGTCGGACATGATGGACGGGCGAGTCGGGAGCATCCGCGACGCCCTGGACGACGCCGGCGCGACAGAGGTCGGGATCATGTCGTACGCCGTCAAATATGCGTCCGCCTTCTACGGGCCTTTCCGGGACGCGGCGGGCTCTACCCCGACCTTCGGCGATCGCCGGTCCCACCAGATGGACCCGGCCAACGTCCTCGAAGCCATGCGCGAGGTGGAGCTCGACATCGAGGAGGGTGCGGATATCGTGCTGGTGAAGCCGGCAATCACCTGCCTGGACGTCATTGCACGGGTGAAGGCCGAGTTCGGGCTGCCCACCGCCGCGTATCACGTCAGCGGCGAGTACGCCATGCTGAAGGCCGCCGCACGCAACGGCTGGATCGACGAGCCGCGGGCAATGCTGGAAACGCTCACCGCCATCAGGCGCGCCGGCGCCGATATCATCATCAGCTATTACGCGCGGGAGGCCGCGCGAGTGTTGGCGTAGGGGGGCTCGGCTCCTGCTGCCTCTCGCCGCTTCCTGCTTCCAGCTCCCCGCTTCCAGCTTCC
>JACCXG010000139.1 GCA_013697225.1 Acidobacteriota bacterium | reverse complement strand
GCCGAAGCCCGCGCCGAAGGGGCGGCCTGCCGCCCGGGAGACGTCCAGGATCTTCACCTCCGCTGCACCGTCGGGCGTGGCGACTGACGCCTGGCGTTCCACCGCCATCTGGGTGACCGGCACCGGTCTCAGGGCTGGCGTACTGGCTCGTGCGATCGTTTGGGCCCGCGCCGTTTCCCACTGCCGGTACGCCTCGAGCCGCGAGGTGACAGCCGCCGGGTCGCCATCCCGTGAGATCAGGTCGTCCCGGCGCAGCCCGAAAGGAGAGGGAGCATCGAGTGCGAGGAGGTGGGGATCCCACCACACCACGTCGTAAAATTCCGGCAGATCGCCGGCGGGGCTCGGTGCTCGCGCCCCACCCTGCTCGTCCGGGACTCCGCCGGCCGCTGGGCTGCCGTGGAAGGTGTATGTGCCAGGTGAGACGGTAGTTGCTCGTGCGGGATCCCCGTCGGGTCGTGTGAGCACGGAATCCCTGGAGCGGGTTTCAGGAACGCCGGGTGTCCGGCGGGTGGACGGCTGTGCCGTTGCGGGCGGGTGCACCCCCTTCATCAGCGGGTCGAGCCAGCCTCCCGCGTACATCTCGTCCCCGATCACCGGCACGACGAGGACATCCCGGGCGCGGGTGGCGGCAACGTACGCGAGCCGTTCCCCTTCGGCGCGGTCGCGCGCCGATTCTTCGGCGTCGTGCAGCAGGAGGTCGGTCGGCGCCCAGCCTCCAAGCTTTATGGCGCAAAGGTTCCGCTCCGGATCGATCCAGCGCCCCGCTTCCGCTCGCGACAGCTTGCACGTCATGTCTGCAAGCACCACGACGGGGAACTCCAGCCCCTTGGCCTTGTGGACCGTCATGATACGGACGCCGTCGCTGTCTTCCTCGAGGATGGGGGCTTCGGTCGCCTGCGCCGTCTCCGCCGCGTTGCGCAGCTCCTCGACGAAGCCGCGAAAGGAAATCCCTCCGCCACGCTCGTACTGTCGCGCCAGCTCGGTCACGTGCAGCACGTTGGCCAGCGCCTGCTCGCCGCCACGCCGGAGGGCGAAACCCACGTGCGCCCTGGTGGCACGCAGCAGCTCGTGCAGGACACCGGACGGCCCGCCCCACTGGCGTGCACCGTCCGCCGGATCGGCGAACACGTGGTTGCGATGCCGGTGCAGCCGCTTCAGCAGCCTGAGCGCGCCGGCAATCGGCCGGAGCGGTTCGAGCTCCGGCGGCGTGTCGGCGGCAAACACGTCGGGAACCGCGTGGGGGTGGAAGACGTGCCGCTTGAATCCTTGCGGGGTGTCGCGGCCGAAGCGGTGCGCCCACTCGAGCAGCTCTTCGTCGCCGATGGCGAAGAACGGGCCGCGAAGCGTTGCAAACACCGACAGCTCGTCATCCGGCCATTCGATGGCCGCGAGCGCCGCCCGGAGAGCCTCGATTTCTTCACGTTCGTGGAACGCGCGCCCGCCGACCAGGACGTGTGGAATTCCGCGCGCCTCGAGGGCGGACACATAGGGGCGGGTCACGTCCGACCCCCAGCTCACGAACCGCCGGAACAGCAGGCACACATGCTTGGCAGCCACAGGCACCGGCGCCGTGCCGGCCCGCTCGGTGACGTGCCATCCGCTCTCGCCCAGGATCCAGTCCACCAGCGCCCCGACGGCGGAAGGGAGCGACTTGTCGATCGCGGCCCCCGAGATGTTGCGCGTCGCGTACGGCTCAGGAACCGGAAGCGCGACGATGGAGGGCTGGCCGGAAAGCGCGGGTCGGTGCGGCGCAAGCGGGACGTAGTCAGCTTGAAGCGTCAGCTCGTCACCGGTCATCACCGGCGCAAACGCAGCGTTCACGCACGCCTGAATGCCTGGCACGCTGCGGAAGCTGCGATTGAGCCGCACGGGCGTGGCCCCTTGCGCCGCCAGCTGCGCGCAGACCTCGCGATAGATTCCGACGTCCGCACGCCTGAAGCGGTAGATGGACTGCTTTGGATCCCCGACCAGGAAGAGCCGCCCTGGCACGGTGCGCGCCCGCCGCCAGTCCGATTCCTCCGGGTCGTCAGCCGCGAGGAGGAGCACGATCTCCGCCTGCAGAGGATCGGTGTCCTGGAATTCGTCCACGAACAGCCTGGTGAATCGCGCCTGCAGGCCCCGGCGCACGTGTGGATTGTCGCGAACGAGGTCCCGGGCCTGGAGCAGCAGGTCCAGGAAGTCGAGCGCCCCCGCTTTCGCCTTCATCCCCTCGTACTGCCTGATCGGTCCGCGGAGATCCTGCTGGAGCAGCGCCGCCAGATCCGCATCTGCCTCCACGCGGAATCGATCGAGCTCCGTGCGCAGCTCCTCGAGCGCAGCAAGTACCGCCTTCCTCTGGACGTCTTCGCGGTACACCGCCCCGCGACCCGGCCGCATGTTTGCCAGTATGCGGTCCCGCGAGAGGTCCACGAGCCCGGCTTCCCAGCCGTCGTGGTCCGGGGATCCGCCAGGATCACCGTACTGCTGCTGGAGGGCGATCTCCTCGCTCAGCCGGCGCACAGGGTCGGTGCTGGTGAAGAGCGGATCGTTCCGGGACGCGGGATCGCGCGTGAGAGCGGCGCACTCGTGCAGCTGCGCGACGAGGGCCGCGATCGAGGCCGCGCGATCGAAGGCGTTCCGCGTCCAGGGTGCGGTGAAGTCTCGCCACTGCGCCAGGTCCCACGCGGCTTTCCGCAGCCGGTCGACGGGACCGTCCCCACCGCCGAAGGCGCTCCGCCGCAGGGCCCGGCGAACCCCCTCAGGGGGCTCCGTGAGCACATCCTGCAGCCATCGTCCAAACGCATCGTCGAAGAGCCGGGCGGCGGCAGGCTCGGTCAGCACTTCGAACAGCGGGTCGATCCCCGCCTCGACCGGGCGCTCTCGCAGCAGATCGGCACAGAACCCGTGGATGGTGCTGACATGTGCCTCTTCGAGCGCCGTGAGCGCAGCGTCCAGGCGGCCGCGGCGTTCCTCATCCCATTCAGACCCTGTCCGCTCACGGTCGAGCCGCTCGCGGAGCCGGAGCTTGAGCTCCCCGGCTGCCTTTTCAGTGAAGGTGACCGCCACGATCTGGCTCACCGTCGCACGACCCTCCGCGAGGATTCGCACGATCCGCCCCACGAGCTCCGTTGTCTTGCCGGTGCCTGCGGCCGCTTCGACGATGAGGGTGTCGTCGAGGGCGCTGCCGATCAGGCGCCGCGCCTCGTCGTCCGCGAGGATGCCGCTCGTGACCGTCGTCATGGCATTCTCCGAAGGGCCGTGAGGTCGGCCAGCGAGGCCGACGGTTTGCGTCTCACATGCTCCGGCTCGTCGGGTCCGCACACCGGACGGAAGTCGCACCACGTGCACGCGCGGTCTGCGGGGGCCGGGGGCAGGAACCCGAGCTCGATCGCGCGGTCCACAATCTCGAGCGCCTCGAGCCCGGCGCGACGGTTTGCTTCCGACAGAGGGACCGGATGATCGGCGAACCCACCCTGGGCCGTGCAGTAGAACAGCCGCCCGGCGGTGACCGCCCCGCCGAGGATCCGTTCGACAGCCAGGCCATAGATGACCGGCTGGAGGAGCGAACCTCCACCGATCACCGTACGCGCCGTCGTGCGATTGCGGCCGGTCTTGTGGTCGGTAATCCGCAGCTCGCCCGAGCGGGCGCTGCGCTCGATCATGTCAACCGAGCCTCTGAGCGTGAACCGGCCGTCGATTGACACGGGATCCGGAACACTGCGGTCGTCGCGTCCGTCGTCCGACAGGCCGAAGCTGAATTCGAAGTACTCGGGAATCCAGTCGGTGCTTTCCGGGAGCTTCCTGACCCAGACGCGCAGGTCCCGCGCGATGGCCTCGATCTCGTCACGCCAGACGCGTGCGATAGCCGGCGCAAGCTCCTCTTCATGTTTGCGTGCGACGTCCGTGAGCGCGGCGTTCAGAACGGTGAGCGCACGGTCGACACCCGCGTTCGTCACAGGCAGGGCACCCTCGCGACGAAGCTGGCGAAAGAAAACGGACTGTACTTCGTGGAAGATCGCCCCCTTCGTGAGCGGGTCCAGCCGCTGCAGCGGTTCAGGCTCGGCGTTCGGCTCGAGTCGATAGATTGCCGAGAGCATGAACTGATATGGGCACGTGGCGAACTTCTGCAGCGCCGAGACAGAGTACGGCCGGGCGTTGAGCCGCTGCCGCGCCAGCATGGCGCGGGTGCCGTCGGCCACGCGCACGAGCCCGTCCTGCGGCCGCCAGCGTCCGCTCGCGTGCGCCCACCGGCGTGAGACCGAGCGGCGCAGCGCGTCGTTCAGTTGCAAGAGATAGTGAGCATGGCCGCGGACCGAGGCGTGATCGCGAACGTCCATCAGCTCGCGCAGCGTGGCGAGGTCATGTTCCACCTCGTCGATTGCGGCAGCGGCTTCCGTCGGCGCCGGCCAGTCCAGCCGGGCACCGCCTTGCGCCGCCGCTTCGCGCTGCAGGAGCTCGTGATTCAGAATCGTGCCGGTGACGGCACGCATGACGTCGAGCAGGTAGAAGGAGGGCACCCGCGGGCGCGCGCCGCCCACGTCGAGACGCGGGTACGAGAGCCACACCCGTTCGGTGGCGGCGCCGACCGCCAGCCGCAGGAGGAGCCGTTCTCCCTTGGCCCGATCCTCCTGCAGAAAGAGGCCCGCCTGGAGGGGTTCACGAAGCTCGGTGTCGAGCAGGAGCGGGTCTTCCCGTGGCTTCTGCGGGAAAAGACGCTCGGCGAGCGCCGGCACGAAGACGACCTTGAACGTGCGGCCCCTCGCCTGTTGGGGGCTGGCGACGAAGACCCTGCCGTACCTGTTGGCTGGGGGTGCTTCGTCGAGCATCCGCAACCGTTCGGCCAGCACGTCCCGCGCCTCTTCCAGCGACACCGGGCCTATGGCTCCCATCGGACGCAGCTCGGCGAGGACCTTGAGCACGCGGCCGGGTCTCCGCAGCACGCGCGGCGCGAGCTCTCCGAACCGCTCGAGCCATTCGCTCCACGTTGCCGCGGCGGGCCACGACGCCAGCGTCTCGATCAGTGGCAGCGCAAAACCGGCGAGGTGTGTCAGGTTCCTGTGGTCGCGTTCCAGCCGGGGAATCCTGGGGGACTCGGGATCCTCGCGTCGTTCCTCCCTGATCTGCTTCTCGTACTTTGCACCAAGCCCGCGCAGGCGACGCTCCCACCGTGCTGCGTCGCCGCCGATCACCGCAGAGTCGACAATCAGCTTCTCCCACTTCCAGGGGGCGCGCAGCGCCCCGTCGACAACGGCCGCGTGCTCCGCCTCGATCGCCGGGAGCGAGCTCTCGGGGGGCTCAGGTTCGTCTGGTGCGGCCTCGCTGCGCGCGAACCCCTGCACGAGGTCATCGGCCGGGAGCGGTGTGTCCGCGGCCGGCGTCCCTGTCCCGTCCGGCACCTGTCCGAGCGACAGGTACTCGGCAAATCGAACGGCCGACAGCCGCTCGACGGCGCAGCTGAGGATCGCAAGGAATGCACGACCTGCCGGATGCGGCCGTCGGTTGCCGCGATCGAACCAGCCGGGGATGGACGCCCGGTCGAAGGCGTCCTCGAGCAGACCCACGTAGTCGCCGGGGGACCGGAGAAGCACCCCGATTTCGTCGAAGCGCACGCCACGCCGCGCCTCCTGCAGGATCCGCCGTGCGATTTCCACGCACTCGCGTCCCTCACCAGGTGCGGAAAACAGGCGTACCTCACCCGTGCGCTCGCGCGTCGGCGGCTGCCTCCTGGCAAAAAGATATCGGCGCAGCGCCGTCAGGTCGGATGCACCCTCCGGCCCGAGCACTTCCGCCTCAGTGCCAAGCGCTTCGAGGTGCCCAAGGGTTGAGAGGTCGCCAAACGGCACGGTGATCAGCGTCTCGGACGCAGTCTCGATCAGCCGTCGTGCAAGTGAAAACTCCACGGCAGACTCGAGCGGCACGTCCAAAAACAGCAGCGGCCTTCCGCTCACAGAGGCAGCCGCTTCGGCAGCCGCTTCGAACAGCAGTGCGCGGTCGGTCGCCCCGGCCTCCTCGAACTGCTCCTCGAACCGCTCGAGGAGCCGCGCGAGGTCCGGCCCTCCCAGGGGGAGCTTCGCCAGCGGCGCAGACCCGACCCGCGCGAGCAGCAGTTCTCCGAGCGTACGCGCCAGCGCACGAGGGAATCCTGGCGTGCCCGCAACAGGAGCGAAGTATCCAAGCTCCCCTTCCGCCCGGGCGTCGAACGCCGCGCGTGCGGCGACTGCCTCGGAGCCCATGCGTGTTGCCGGCGCAATCCCCCGTGCGGCAAGCACGGGAGCGGCGAGGTGAGCCGCAAGCTGCGCGAAGCTGAATCGGTGGAGCCCGACGGCGCCTCCGCGCTCGAGGGCGACCGAGCGGGCCATTTCGTCGGCCGCGCCGCGCGAGGCCGCTACAATCAGGGCGCCGCGATCCGCCCGCGCGAG
The DNA here is from genome assembly GCA_013697225.1 of Acidobacteriota bacterium. Classification (GTDB taxonomy): domain Bacteria; phylum Acidobacteriota; class Vicinamibacteria; order Vicinamibacterales; family 2-12-FULL-66-21; genus JACCXG01. The sequence continues at coordinate 1,813 of JACCXG010000139.1, read as the reverse complement.
GGCCCAGGCACGTGCCGCCTCGAGGCGGCCGGACGCTTCAGACGATTCGACGATGCGGAGGGAAGAGGGGGGGGATGACATGATCAGAACCTCCCCGGACGCCGTGCCGGGTCACCGTTTCGGTTGCGCCACGCAACCGCAGGGTGACGGTAGCACGCGCGGAGTCGACGTTCAATGGCTGTATCCGGCGGCGGCTCCCTTCTGACGATTCACGGGTGTATGTTGGGGAAGCGTCCCTTTCCGGGAGGACTGTGTGCGACTGCTCATGCTGGCACTGATGCTGCTCCAGGCCCAGAAGGCACCGGCGCCGTTCGTGACGCCGCTTCCACTCGAGGAGATGACGGCCAAACAGGCGGTGGTGAGTACCACGGCCGGGACATTCGTGATCGAGTTGCGTCCGGACCTTGCCCCCAATCACGTCGGGTATTTCATGAAGCTCGCCCGCGACGGAGCTTACAAGGGGACGACGTTTCACCGCGTGATTCGGCGGGGGATCATCCAGGGGGGCGATCCGCTGTCGAGGGATCCGGCGAAGGCGAAGCTCTATGGCACCGGCGGGCTGGGGGTCCTCAAGCCGGAGATCTCGGGGGAGCCCCATACCCGCGGTGCGGTGTCGGCCGTCCTGCAGCCCGGGAAACCGGACAGCGGAGGGTCGCAGTTCTTCGTCTGTGTAACGGATCAGCCGGCCCTCACCGGCAAGTACACGGTGTTCGGCCGGGTGGTCGAAGGCATGGACGTGGTGGAGAAAATCTCCGAGGCGCCGGGAGCCAAGGACAACCGGGTGATCGAGCGCATCGAGATCCTGAGCGTCGAGATCCGCGACACGCCGCCGCCAGAACTGGTGCCGTTCAGCACGGAGACGGTAGAGGAGCTCGCTGCGTATCGGGCGGTGCTCGACACGAGCGCTGGTCCGATCACGATAGAGTTCCTCCCCGGTGCGGCGCCGGAGACCGTCCGCGCCTTCCTGCGGCTTGCCGGCGCGGGGGTGTTCGATGGCACCGCCTTTCACCGGGTCGTGCCCGGTTTCGTGATTCAGACGGGATCTCTCGACACGCGCGGGCCGCTTGCCGAAAAGCAGCAGGCGCTCGTGAAGGGGTTGCAGCCGGAGTTCAGCGATACGAAGCACGTAAAAGGGGTCCTCTCGATGGCGCGCGGAGATGACCCTGCCAGTGCCACCACCTCTTTCTTCATCGTCACGGGTGATGCCCCGAGTCTGGACGGGCTGTACACCGCGTTCGCTCGCGTCGTGGACGGAATGGCCGTCGTCGAGGCCATCGAGCGGACGCCGGTGAGCGGAGAGGCTCCTGTGAGCCGGATTGAGCTCTCGCGGGTGCGGATTCTGAAAGGCTCCGGCACGCCCTGATCGGCAGGGCTCGAAACGAGGGGTGCGCGCGGGGCGTAACATCGGGCATGACTTCATTCACCCGCACTTCCGCCGCGGCGTTCCTCCTGGGCACCGCCGTGCTGGCCCTGCCGGCAGTCGTCTCGAACCGCGCTCTCGACGACTGGCCGCAGTGGCGCGGCTCTGACCGTGACGGCACCTCGGCAGAGAAAGGACTGCTGAAGACCTGGCCGGCCGGCGGACCGCCGCAGGCATGGCAGGCGAAAGGAGCAGGAGAGGGCTATTCCTCATTTGCCATCCGCGACGGACGGCTGTTCACACTTGGCGCCAGGGACGGCAACGAGCACGTTGTGGCCTTCGATGCGGCGGGCGGCAAGCGCCTCTGGGAGGTGCCGAACGGCCGGCGCTTCAGCAACGATCGGGGGAGCGGTCCGAGGGGGACGCCGACCGTCGATGGGGACCGTGTGTATG
>JACCXG010000132.1 GCA_013697225.1 Acidobacteriota bacterium | reverse complement strand
AACGGGATCGAGATGGGGATCGACGGGTGGCTCTACGTTGCCGTCGGCGATTACGGCTTCGTCAAGGCCACCGGGGCCGACGGGCAGGAGATCCAGCTTCGCGGAGGAGGCAACGTCCGCGTGCGGCCCGACGGGACCGACCTCGAGATCTTCACCCGTGGCACGCGGAACGACTACGACCTGGCGATCGATCCCTATCTGAATCTCTTCGCGCGCGGCAACACCAACGACGGCGGCGGTTTCGATACCCGCCTGTACCACTTTGTCGAGGGGGCGACGTTCGGGTATCCGGCGCTGTTCCGGAATTTCAGCGACGAAGTCGTCCCGCCGATTGCCGACTACGGCACCGGCACCGGCACCGGCATGCTCTACGTCCACGACGGCCGACTCCCTGATCCTTACGGGAACACGCTGTATTCCGTTGACTGGGGTCGGAACGCCGTGTTCCGCCACGCGCTGAGGCCAGCGGGGGCTACCTTCAGCGCCGAGCAGGAGGAATTCGTAACGGTGCCGAGGCCCACGGACATGACGGTGGACGGCAGCTCGCACCTGTACATCGCGAGCTGGGCTGGCGGCCAGTTCAGATACGCCGGCGAGAATGTGGGGTACGTCGTGCGGCTGACGCACGGCAAGGCACAGCCGGTCCGATCGGAGGATCTCTCCGCGGCGACCGACGCCCGTCTCGTCGAGTTGATCGGCGGCGCCAATCTGGTGCGCAGCCGTGCGGCGCAGGGCGCCCTGCTGCGGCGAGGCCGCTCTCCAGAGCGGATGGCGCTGCTTGAAAAGGCCGCCGCAGCCGGACCGCTGTACGCACGCGTGGCCGCGATCTTCACGCTCAAGGGGCTCGCCGGCGCCGATGCAACCCCCGCGCTCGTGAAGCTGGCCGCCAGCCCCGCGATCCGGGCCTTCGCACTTCGTGCGCTCGCCGACCGCCGCGGCGAGCTCGGCGACGTGCCGGCGGCGCTCTTCGTCAAGGCACTTGCAGATGTCGATCCTCGTGTGCAGCTCGAGGCGATCACCGGATTGAAACGCCTGGGGGCTACGGGTGCCGCGGCGGCCATCCTGTCGCTGGCCGCAAGCCCGGATCCCGTCATGTCGAACGTGGCCATCAACGCTCTCGTGTCGTTGTCCGCGGTAGACGCTCCGCTCGCGGCGGTCAGGGGCCAGCCGGACGACGTTGCGACAGGAGCGCTGCGCGTGCTCCAGCAGATTCACCAGCCGGCGGTCGTCACCGGTCTGATTGCGGCACTGTCCGACACCACGACACCAGCGCGGCGGGCTGCGATCCTGAGGTCGCTCGCCCGGCTGCACAACCGGGAGGGGGTATGGCGCGGCACGATCGGCGAGTGGTGGGGCACGCGGCCGGACACGACCGGCCCCTACTACGATCCGGTCGGTTGGGAAGAGAGCGCGCGCATCCGCGCCGTCCTCCTGAGCTCGCTCCTCGAGAGTACTGCAGGCACCGACTCACACGGAGACGTGGAAAGGCTGACAGCCGATCTGGAGCGGAACCGCGTGCTGCCCCAGGGCGGCGCCGAGTTGCTCACGGTGATGGCCGCGGATCGGCACCAGTCGCTCGCTGATGTCGCGCGTCTGCTGGTTGGCAGGGTCCGGCTCGATGTGGACCCCACGACGGGCGGTTTGCTGCAGCGCATCGCGGATGCGCACCCGCGGTATCGCCAGGCGGTTACCGCGATGGTGACCGTGGCAGGGCCGCCCACCCCCTCCGCGGCGGCAATTCTTCAGCGGGCCGCCGCCGACTCCACGATGGACCCCGAGCTGCGCGCCTCGGCGTACCTGTCGCTGGCCTCGGCGACCGGGCCGGCCGCGCTTCGGCGATCGATCGAGTCCTTCGCCACGCTGGCGTCACGGGACTGGAGCCACCACTCGATGCCGCATGGAGGCAGTTCATCTCCACGCCGGCGCATGCTGCGGACCTGCCGGTGTTCCGCGAGCTCGCCGAATCGCCTGACCCGTCACAGCAGCGGCTGGCCTTTGCCGTGCTCCTGCAACTGGCGGCCGAACCGCCGGCCGGTCGCGGCGTACGCGGCCAGGCTGGAGGGGGCCGCGCGGGAGGCGGCGCACCAGCCGGACGCGGAGGCCGCGGACGGGGCGGGCCGGGCGAGTCCGTCCTCCAGAACGCGCGCGCCGATGCTCGACAGATCATCGAGAGCGCGTGGAGCACCCCGGGAGCGGTTCATCTCGTGTGGGCGGTCGGCCGCACGGGAGCGGCGCAGTACCGGGACCGCATCGACGCCCTCGCCACTTCCACGGGGACAGACCTTCGCGAGGCGGCCGTCGAAGCTGCGGCGCGGCTTGCCGCGCTCCCCCCGGCGGCGGCTCCAACGCCAGCCGCGGGCGGCCCGACTGTCGCCTCGGTCCCGTACGACGAGCTCGCCACGCAGCTCGCGTCCATCACGGGTGACGCCGCGGCGGGCAGGAAGCTCTTCGAAGGGCAGGCCTGCGCGGCGTGCCACACGACAACCCCCGGCGAACCCGAGAAGGGGCCGTATCTCGGCGGCATCTTCACCCGCTACAGCAGGGCCGAAGTGGTCGAATCCATCGTGCGTCCGGACGCAAAGGTGGCGCAGGGCTTTGCCACCAACTCGTTCACGACCACGGACAAGAGGCAGATCTCCGGCTTCGTTGTCAGCGAAGGTCAGGACGCGGTGGTGATCCGGGACCTGGCGGGCACCGAGACAACGCTGCGGAAGTCGCAGATTGCGGGTCGGAGCGTGGCTGAAGGCTCCACCATGCCGCCGGGCCTGGTGGACGCGTTGTCGCTACAGGATCTGGCGTCTCTGCTGGCCTTCCTGGAGTCGACCAGCCCCAAGTGATCAGGGCAGCGGAGGGCTGCCCGCTTCCCGCTGCCTGCTCCCGCTTCCGAGCTACCCGCCGGTCATACCACCGGCGGCCTGCTGGACGTCGGGCGGGAAGTCCTTCATCTCCTGAACCTGCCGCACCTCGATAATTTCGTTATCACCCATAGGCGCACGCCTGGCCCACTCGATTGGTCAGGCCTTCGATGCCCCCTGGATCATCCAGTAGCCGCCGATGACTTCGTTCGCCTCGGCAAACGGACCCTCCGACACCGTTGGTGTACCGCCGGGCAGGCTTCTCACGGGCTCTGCCCGGTACCGCGACGAAGGATCACCAGCCGGTCACCCGCCACCTCCGTCCATCGCTCTCGCTGCCCCTCGGGCCAGTGCACGACGATGCCGGTCAGCGCCGCAGAGGGACCAAGCCCGACGTGTATCCGCACATCGCTCGCCGACAGGTAGCTGCCGTCGGTTTTGACGCGACGCCACAGTGTCGGCGCTCCGCGGCGCTCCACGCCGACCCAGGCTCCAAGCCCGAAGCGATTGCGTGGTGCCCCTTCCAGTCGAACCTGAAGCCAATGGTTCTGCGAGCCGGTCTGGTTGAGCAGCATCATGACCGGACCTCCGTTGTTCGCCACCACAATGTCTACATCGCCGTCGTTGTCGATATCACCGAAGGCCGCGCCGCGGCCGATCTCCATCTGCGCGAACGCCGGACCCGCAGTGGCACTCACCTCCTCGAACCGGCCGGACGCCAGCTGGCGGAAGAGCTGATCGCGCATGCGGAACGGTCGCGCCTCTCCCCTTTGCGCTTCGACCAGATTCACGC
>JACCXG010000121.1 GCA_013697225.1 Acidobacteriota bacterium | reverse complement strand
CCGATTGCTCCAATCCGCCCTGGACCTCACCTACTTCGGCTGGGTGCGCCTGAGTCCGGTCCGTTCACCCCTCCCCTCTGAATTGCAGCGCCTCGCCAAGGTGTCCGGCCGAGACGCTGTCGCTGGCGTCCAGATCGGCGATCGTCCTGGCGACGCGCAGCACGCGATCGAAGCCACGGGCGGAGAGCGCCAGCCTGGTGATGGCCTTGTTCAGTAATCGCCCCCCCTCCGAGTCCAGGCGGACGCGGGCGCGGAGGCTCCGCCCTTCGAGCCGGACGTTCAGCCGGCCATCCCGCTCCAGTTGCCGGTTTCGCGCGGCGATGACGCGCGTCCGGATGGGCAGGGACGCTTCGCCATCTGCCCTCTCCTGAAGTTGCCGCGGGGACAGTGCGCCTACTGGAACTGACAGATCCATCCGGTCGCGGAGCGGACCCGAGAGCCGCCCGCCGTAACGCTCCACCTGCTGCGGTGTACACCGGCAGGGGCGAACGCCACCCCCGGCATGACCGCACGGACAGGGGTTCATGGCTCCGATGAGCATGAACGCAGCCGGGAAGGTCGAGGTGCGCGCCGCACGAGCGATGCGGACGAGACCTTCTTCGAGAGGCTGCCGCAGCACTTCGAGCGCGTGCCGGCTGAATTCCGGCATCTCGTCGAGCAGCAGCACGCCGTTGTGCGCGAGGCTGATCTCCCCCGGCCGGGGAAGGGCCCCGCCGCCAACCAGGGCCACGTCGGACACCGTATGGTGAGGCGCCCGGAAAGGCCGCGTCGTCACGAGGCCGGTTCCGTGCTGTACAAGCCCGGCCACTGAGTGGATCGCGGTGACCTCGAGCGCCTCGTCGAATGTCAGCGGCGGAAGGATCCCGGCGACTCGGCGCGCCATCATCGTCTTTCCGGCGCCCGGTGGGCCTATGAGAAGCGTATTGTGTCCGCCGGCGGCCGCGACCTCCAGTGCCCGACGAGCAAGTGGCTGCCCGTGCACGTCGGCAAAATCGGGCGGCGGAGCCGCGTGGACGGTCACCTGGGGTGGCGCTGCTCCAGAGGATTCGAAGCCGTCCGGATCGTTGAGTGCGCCAACAGCCTCGGACAGGGACCGTACCCCGAACAGCCGCAGCCCCGACACCACCGCGGCCTCGCGGTAGTTGATGTAGGGCAGCAGCAGCGCTGGCACGCCGTCGCGGCGGGCGGCCGCTGCCACCGGAAGCACCCCGCGGGCCGACCCGATGCCCCCGTCGAGCGACAGCGCACCAATGAGCACCACATCATCTATATGGCGGCGGGTGATCAGACCGGCGGCGGCAAGCACGCCCACGGCGATAGGCAGGTCGAACGAGGTCCCCTCCTTGCGCAGGTCGGCAGGGGAGAGATTCACCGTGATGCGGTGGGTCGGGAACTCGAAGCCGGAATTGCGGATGGCGCTTCTGACACGGTCGCGGCTTTCGCGGATCCCGGCGTCGGGCAGGCCGACCATGGTGAAGGCGGGCAGACCGAAGGAGACGTCCACCTCCACATGGATCGGCGAGGCTTCGATCCCGTAGACGGCAGCCGTGCGAACGCTGGCGAGCATGCGTAGTCTGGTGCAAAGAGCACCGCCAGCGCAGTTGTTTGGGAATTCCGCGCGTTCGCTGTCAAAGGACGCAGGTTCTGCACGCCGCGAGGGAGCGGAAGTACGCGGATTATCGAGCCTTGACGGTCAGCCGATCGCCGACGGCAATGTGGCTGCCGGTGAGCCGGTTCAGGTCCTGGAGATGTGCAACCGTCGTGTTGAACAACCGCGCGATTGACGAGAGCGTGTCTCCGCGCTTGACGAGGTAAACGACCGGTGCAGGCTCCGATTGACGGCCGGTCGTCGCCACAGTGGCCGTACCGCCGATGCTGCGGGAAGCAACGACTGTCGGCGCGGGGCGCTCCGTGCGGGCCGCAAGGAGCGTCGCCGGGGCACGCGGGATGATGAGATCCTGCCCGGCGCGGAGCCGGGAGGCGACGCCCAGATGATTGGCTTGCGCGAGGTCGACACGATTGACCTTCAGCCTGCGGGCGACGGTGGCCAGCGTATCTCCCGGCTTGACCGTGTACCAGTTCAGCGCGCCAAGATCGGCGGGAGTCGCAGACGCGAGCCGCGCCGCCAGCCTCTCGCCTGTTCCGGCGGGAACCTTCACTTCGTAATTGGGATGCTTGACGGGGGTGGTCCAGCGGCGAAGCTCGGGGTTGAGCGTCTGAATCTCGTCGATGGTGGTGCCTGTCCACTCCGCAACGCGGCGGAGATCCACGGCGCGCGGAACCGAGACCTTGTCGTACGTGACCGGGTCGGCATCAACCCCCTCGAGCCCATATTGGGCCGGGTTCTTCGCGACGATGATGGCGGCCAGGATCAAGGGGACGTATTCGCGCGTTTCGCGGGGAAGGTGGGTTTGGGAGGCCGACAGGGACCAGAAGTCCTCGTCGCCCGTCTTGACCATGGCCCGCTGAAGCCGGCCGAGGCCGCCGTTGTAGGCGGCCAGCACCAGGTGCCAGTCGCCGTTGAACATCTTGTGCAGGGTCTTCAGGTATTTCGCCGCCGCCACGGTGGCCTTCTCGGGATCGGAACGCTCGTCGATGTACCAGTCGGTCTGCAAACCGTGATCTTTCGCCGTGGCCAGCATGAACTGCCATGGCCCCTTGGCGCTTGCCTTCGAGAGGGCGTTCATCTTGAAGCCGCTCTCGATGACCGGAATATAGGCCAGATCCAGGGGCAGCCCCTCCGCGCGGAAGACGTTCTGAATCATCGGCAGGTATTTGGAACCGCGGACGAGGCTTTCCTGCACGTAGTCCCGCAGCCGCCCCGTCAGGAGCTCCACGGCGGCCAGCACCTTGGCGTTCTGGGGGATGGGCACGTCGTACTCGGTGAGGGCCAGGTCAGCCTT
>JACCXG010000118.1 GCA_013697225.1 Acidobacteriota bacterium | reverse complement strand
TTGGGGTTCTGCGGATCGAGCGCGGTAATCCCGTCCACGTTGAACGCGTACGTGTAGATGTCGGGGGGCAGCGGGCCGACGGTAACGCTCCACACCCCATCGGCTCCCTTGGTCATCGGGTGCGGCTTGCCATCCAGCTCGCCGGCCACGACCACTTTTTGCGCGTTGGGCGCTGCCAGCCTGAGGGTGATGCGTCCGTCCGCAGAGACCTCAGGCGACGGCCCGGCCGCGGCGCCCGATCCAGCCTGGCCGGCCGTCAGCGGCGCTACTGCCACTGCGCAGCCGAGGAGTACCCCGATCCACACGCCCGTTGCAATCCGTAGCATCCCGTTTCTCCAGTGCATCGTTACCTCGAACGCGGCAGTCCCTGCGAGTGTCGGCCCGCACGCGCGTCAGCATCGATGTACGTGCGCCCGTCTGCAATCCCGTGAGCCGCCTCGGAGAATACTCCGTCGGGCTCATTTCACGCCACTTCCGTGACTTCGTGCTCGCTGCGTTCGTGAGGTGCATTCGGCGCTTCCGCTACCCGCTACCCGCGTCGCGCTTCCCGCAGCGGAAGCAGGCAGCGGGTAGCAGGTCGCGGGAAGCAGGCAGCGGGTAGCAGGCCGCACGAACGGGTGTAGTCTCGGGATGATGGACCTCTACCCCTCACAGGCTGCGAGTGGTCTCCTGTGACCATGCCCGCACCTTCGGACGAACTGCTGTCCTCCTCGGTCGTGGCTATCCGCGACTGCATGGGAACGCGTGACGGCGAGCGCGTCCTGATCGTCACCGACGAGCGCCTGCGGCCGATCGGCCATGCGCTGCAGCGTGCGGCGAAGGACCTGGGGCACGAGGTGCTCCTCGTGGACATGCTCCCGCGGCGCAGCAACGGGGAGGAGCCGCCGCCGGAAGTGGCCGCCCTGATGATGCAGTTCGACGTGGTGCTCTGCCCGGCGTCGAAGTCCCTGACGCACACCGACGCGCGGCGCGCCGCCAGCGCCGCCGGCACGCGGGTCGCCACCCTTCCGGGGGTGACCGAGGAAATCATGGTCCGCTGCATGAACGCGGACTACGCCCGCATCGCCGAGCGCACGGATCGGATCTGTGCCCTCCTCTCCCGAACGCGGGTCGTTCGTGTCCACGCTCCTGCGGGAACGGACATCGTCCTTCCGGTGGAGGGACGCCGGCCCCACGCGAGCACCGGCCTGTTTCGAGAACGGGGCCAGTGGGGCAATCTGCCCACCGGCGAGGCGTATCTCTCCCCGCGTGAAGGGGAATCACACGGGCTGCTCGTGGTGGACGGGTCGATGGCAGGTGTCGGCATGACGGCCGATCCGATCAGGATCACTGTGGCAGGCGGTTACGCCACCGACATCAGCGGCGGCGACTCAGCAGAGACTCTGCGGTCGCTGCTGGCGCCCTACGGGGATGCGGGGCGCAACGTGGCAGAGTTCGGGATCGGGACGAACGACCGCGCCAGGCTGACCGGAATCATCCTCGAAGACGAGAAGGTGATGGGCACGATTCACATCGCCTTTGGCGACAACAAGTCGATGGGAGGGAGCGTCGGGGTGGCAAGCCACCTCGACGGGGTCGTTACCCGTCCGACCGTGCTGTTCGACGATCGTGTCGTCATGGCCGACGGCGCGCTCCTGATCTGAGGCCGCCTCGGCGGGAGCGTTGAATTCCAGGCCCGGGGGCTACCGGCCGGGGACTGCTCCCTCGATACACGGCTCCCCGGCGAGGACCGACAGTGCGATGAGCGGGTTCCGTCCTTCCCGCCGGACGCTGTACGGCACACCGCGCGGCAGGAGCGTGACGTGGCCGGGGCCGACCTTCGTATCCTGATTCCTGATCCGCACGACGCCGGCGCCGGCAACGATGTAGAGCACCTCGTCGACGTCGGTGTGTTCCTGGTTGGTGAGGGGGTCACGGACCTGGAGCAGGCGCGCGGTGCCACCCTCGGCGCAGGCCAGCAGGGTCGTGCGCTGCGGCTCACCGCCGATCAGGTTCTTGTCGAGAAAGTCGGGGATCGAGAGGGAACGGGGATCCACCTGGCGTGCAGGGCGCTCGGGCGTCTCTGCAGGGGCTGGAGCTTCGGGCGGCGCGGGGGGCTCGGTGGGCGTGGGGGGAGGCGGCGCCGGCGTCAGGGCGGCGGTGATTCCCATGGGTTGTCCGGCGCGGACCACCACCTCGCGTTCGAGCGTCGTGGACTCCTCGTGCTCGAACCTGAGCCGGTACGTGCCGGCCCGCAGCGAGCGGAAGAGGACCGTGCCATCTCCACCCGTGGATCCGGATCGGTCCAGCGTGCCCGACATGGTCACCGCGACATTGGCGAGCGGGTTACCGCTCCGGTCGGTCACCTCCACCGTGAGCGACAGGGGAGCCGGGGGCTTTGGCTTCGCTGCCGGGGCGGGTACAGGCTTGCCCGTCTCGCCTGCCGGTTTCGCCGTCTCTCCCGGCGGGGGCTTTGCCGGCCCCTCGAGTGGCGGCGCCGGGTCCTGCGCCAGCGCCATGGATGAAGACAAGATCACGCACAGCGTCCCGAGCACGAGCCGGCCGAGGGGGAACTTCATCCCTGTATGTAACTACCGGCGCGCCGGGAAAGCAATACAGCGCTCCTTCGGAGAAGGAGCCCGGGGCGGATCTATTCCGGCTCGAGCACGACAGCCTCACCGAAGCTCAGGATCTCGGAGGCGTTGGTCATGATGTAGGACGTGCTGAACCGAACGTTTACCACGGCCGTCGCCCCCCGCGCCTTGGCCTGGGCGACCATCCGGTCGATCGCCTGCTCGCGGGCCTCCGCCATCAGTTTCGTGTACTCCTCGATCTCCCCTCCGATGACCCCCTTCAGCTGCGCGAGGATGTCCCTTCCAATGTGCCGCGCCCGGATGGTGTTGCCGTAGACCACCCCGAGGTTGCGGGCGACGCGCTTGCCGACGACGGTGGGGGTGGCACTGACGATCATCGGATCACCTCCTTCACGTACGGGTCGCGGCGCGCGGTGAAGAGCTTTTCCCGCACGACGGAGATCACCAGGAGCAGCACGCCGATGGCGAGAGCGGCGATCGGCAGCTTCAGGAACAGCGGCATGTTGGTGTCGGCCAGGAAACTGCGGATGACGTGCCAGACCCAATACGCCGCCGGGATGGTCACGCCGATGGAAATCAGCACCCACGCAAGGCCGCGTTCGGTCCGGCGGTACACGGACGTCCAGTAGCCATCCCAGATTTCCGCCGGGGGATTCTGCAGTGTCATATCAGTCGTGACCTCCTTCACGCGGCGCAGCCGGCGCCATTCCGCAACCAGTTCAGGGGAGCCGGTGATCAGGTCGTCCAGCTCACGCCGCTCGCCGGCGGATATTTCTCCGTCGAGCGCCTGCATCATCAGGGTTCGTGCCCGTTCGAGGGCGGCGCCGTCCTGCATCTTCACGGCTCCTCCAGTGCGTCGGCCAGCCGCCGCCTGGCCGAATACAACCGCGACATCACGGTGCCAACCGGAATCCCGACCAGGGAGGCGATTTCGCGGTACGTCAGACTTTCGAATTCCTTCAGCGCCAGCACCTCCCGCTCCCGGGCGGGCAGCGCCTCCATTGCGGCGGCCACGCGCCGCTGAGCCTCCCGCCGCGCGAGTGCGTCGGCCGGATCCGACCTGAATCGTTCGGCCGCTTCGTCCGCGAGCCAGGTTCCGGCCGCTTCGAGCGTGCGGGCGCGCGTACGTCGATCCCGCAGGAAGTTGAAGCAGAGCCGGCGCAGGATCTGATACAGCCACGCGTAGAACGGCCGCTCCGGGTCTATCGATCGCCGGGCCAGGAAGGCCCGCGCGAATGCCTCCTGCGACAGATCGAGGGCATCCTCGCGGCGGCTGACGAGCGCCAGCGCGGCAAAGTAGGCACGCCTCATGTAACGCTCGACCAGCAGTCCGAATGCCTCTGCATCCCCTGCCTGGGCACGGCGGACGAGGGCTCCGTCCTCGGTCTGTCCTGCGTCTGCCGTCTGTAACACCTCGTCGCCTGCCCTCTCTCGCTGCCTTCTGCTGTCACATTACACGCGAGCCGGGTCGTTTATTCATCGGGGCTCCGCCACATGCTCCCCGCTTCCCGCCGCTGACGTCCTGCTTCCCGCCGCCTGCTTCCCGCAGTGTGCTCCAGCGGGTCCAGAGGTGACCGCCGAGGGTGCACAATGGATGGAGCCGGAGCGGCAAGCGGCAGAACAGTGGGAAGGGAGAGCGCAATGGTCAGCAGGATGACCCGTGGATGGAGGGCGACCGCGTGTGCCGCGGCAATGTGCGTAACGGTGGTCGCGACCACGGCAGCGCAGGACCGCTTCACTCCGCACGATGTGGCCAGGATACGGACGGTCACCGCTGCCGCGATCTCTCCAGACGGGGCGCATGTCGCGTACGTGCTGATGGTGCCCCGGGTTCCGTTCGCAGAGGAAGACGGAGCAGCCTGGGAGGAGCTGCACGTGGTGGGACGCGACGGTACGTCGCGCGGCTTCGTTACGGGCGCGGTGAATGTGAGCGGTATCAAGTGGCTGCCGGACGGGAAGAGCATCGCGTTCCTCGCCAGGCGGGGGTCCGATCAGACGCGCGGGATCTATGCCATTCCCGTCTCCGGCGGGGAAGCCCGGCGGCTGCTGCGGCACGACACCGACGTCGTGCAGTTCGACGTGAGCGCCGATGGACGTCGCGTGGCATACGTGGCACGTCCTGAGAAGCCGAGGGAACGGCAGGAACTGGAACGCCGCGGCTTCACACAGGAGGTGTTCGAGGAAGCGGTCCAGCCGCAGCGCCTGTGGACCGCCGACCTTCGCAACGGGGCCGCCGAGGGTGGCCCGCGTGCCATCGATCTGCCGGGGCATCCGTCACACGTGTCGTGGAGCCCCGACGGCACACGCCTGCTCGTGATCCAGGCGCCGACTCCGTTCGTGGACGACGACCTGGTGCGACGGCGTGTCCAGGTGGTGGAGGCCGGCAGCGGGAAGATCACCGCCACGGTCGAGAACCCCGGAAAGCTGGGGCAGGTCGCCTGGTCGCCTGACGGCCAGTCGATTGCGCTGGTCTCGGGTGAGGATCAGCACGATCCCTCGGAGGGGCGCCTCATGGTCGTCCCTGCATCCGGCGGTGCCCTCCGGGACCTGCTTCCCGGCTACGACGCCCACGTGCGCGCGCTCGCCTGGAAGGAC
>JACCXG010000094.1 GCA_013697225.1 Acidobacteriota bacterium | reverse complement strand
CGCGAGGGGCTGCGCGAGCTGTACGGACGCACCCGGGAAGGGCGCCGGGCCGTGATCGCCGGCCTGTTCAACGCAAAAGACGAGGAGGGGTTGATCCGGATTGCGGATCGCGAGAAGGACCCGAAGCTGCGTGCCGAAGCGCTTTCACGGCTGCGGCTCATGGATACGCCGCGCGCACGGGCGTACCTGGAGAAGGTATCATCCCCCTGATGGTACCGGCCGGCAACCCGCTGCTCGACAATCTCCGCATCGAACCCACGCCAGGCGCCACGACGCTCGTCATCTTTGGCGCCTCTGGCGATCTCACCCGCCGCAAGCTGCTGCCCGCCCTCCACACCCTGTCACGTGGCCAGCGCCTCCCCGCACGGTTTGCGGTGGTCGGCATCGGCCGGACGGAGCTGTCAGACGACGATTTCCGCCAGCAGTTCCGGGAGAGCCTCCGTGAGCACGCAGAGGTCACCGGCGATGACGACGTGGTGCGATCGCTCGAGGGGCGACTGTCTTACATCTGCGGCGACACCGGTGATCCCGCGCTGTACGAACGGCTTGCCGAACGGTTGAAGGAAATCGGCGGCGCGGATGGCGTGCTGTACTACCTGGCCATCCCTCCGGGCGTCTACAGCACCGTCGTCGAACGGCTTGGCGCCGCCGGGCTTGCGGGTACGCCCGGGCGCGGGTGGCGCCGAGTGATCGTGGAGAAGCCCTTCGGGACGGATCTCGCGAGCGCCAGGGCCCTCAACGAGCTGCTGCACCGCCATTTCGAGGAGGACCAGATATTCCGGATCGACCACTATCTCGGGAAGGAGACCGTGCAGAACCTGCTGGTGCTCCGGTTCGCAAACGGGATGTTCGAGCCGATCTGGAACCGCCGGTACATCGACCACGTGCAGATCACGGCTGCCGAAACGGTGGGCGTCGAGGGGCGCGCAGCCTATTACGAGGGGGCCGGCGCGTTGCGCGACATGGTCCAGAATCACCTGATGCAGCTGCTCGCGCTGGTGGCCATGGAGCCGCCCGTGGAGTTCAGTGCAGGAACGGTACGCGATCGAAAGATGGATGCGCTGAAGGCCGTGCAGCCGGTGTCGCTCGAGGGGGAGAACGCCGACGCGGTGCGGGCGCAGTACCGGGCCGGATGGGTGGAGCGTCGCGAGGTGCCGGGGTACCGGAGCGAACCCGGCGTCGGGGTAGAGTCCACAACGGAGACTTACGTGGCCCTCCGGCTGCGCCTCGACAACTGGCGCTGGGCCGGCGTGCCCTTCTACCTCCGGACGGGGAAGCGACTGCCGAAGCGCACCACCGAGATCGCCATCCAGTTTCATCGTCCGCCGCTCGAGATCTTCCGCCGGGTGAGCCCTACGCCGTTGATGTCGAACCTGCTGGTCATCAACGTGCAGCCGGACGAGGGGATCTCCATGCGCTTCGACGCGAAGATTCCCGGCACGCGCATGCAGGTGGCGCCGGTGATGATGAACTTCCGGTACGGCACGACCTTCCCCGGAGAGGTGCCGGAAGCCTACGAAACGCTGCTGCTGGATGCGATGCTCGGTGACGCGACGCTCTTTGCGCGTCATGATTTCGTCGAGACTTCCTGGGCCCTGGTCACGCCCGTTCACGAGGCGTGGGAGGAGCACGGCGATACCTCGATCCCCGGGTATGAAGCGGGGGAGTGGGGTCCTCAGGAAGCTGATTCACTCATCGCACGTGACGGCCGCCGATGGAGAACATTGTGAAGACGGGCACCCCCACACGAGCGCGTGCCGCGACCCTGGTCACCGTTGGTCCGCCGGCGCGGCTGGCAGAGGCCGCCGGTGTGCTCGCCGAAGCCGACGAGGCGGGCAGCCTACGGCACGTGTTGATCTCCACGACCGGGGAGGACGTCCCCGACGTCGAGGGCCTGCAGGACGTGACGGTCGAGAACGTGCGTCCGCAATTCCTCAACAACGCGGTTGCGGCTCTGCGGCTCTCGAGTCTTCCGACGGTCGTCTGGTGGCGGGGAGGTCCCCCGGATCGTCTGCCGGCGGTGGCAACGCTTGCAGACCGGGTGCTCCTCGATGCCGAAGACAGCCTGCCGCTCTGGCGGCAGGCGCCGGCGCTCTTCGGACGAACGGCTTTGACCGACTTCCGCTGGGCGCGGCTGACCCGCTGGCGCGGGGTGATGGCGCTCCTGTTCGACCTGCCGCAGGTGCGCGAAGCGGCCCCCGATTTCCAGCGGCTGCGGATTACGGGGAACGATCCCGCGCAGTGTGCGCTCTTCGCGGGCTGGCTGGCCTCATCACTGGACTGGCAAGGGCGCGTTGCCGTCGAGCTGGAAAGGGCTGGCGCCTCGGCTTCCTTGTCCAAGGTCGAGCTGGACGGACCATCGGCATCCCTGCAGCTCGCACTTCACCGTAACGGCGCCTGCCTGACGACCGAAGCGCGTGTGAATGGGGATGTGCTGACCTCCCGGGTCCTCTCGCTCGGCTCACAGGCGCTGCCCTCCCTCCTCTCAGAAGAGCTCCGTGTCAGGTCGCGGGATATCCCCTTCGAGCGTGCTCTGCAGCAGATGGCCTCCTGACCAGCTTCCCGTTCGGTCCTGACGTTTGGCGGCTATCATGGTCAGCATGCGATTTGCTTGCGGTTTGGCCGATAACAGGAAAGAGGATGGATACAGGAAACGTGCAACCACTGGTGCTGGTAGTCGAGGACTACCAGGATGCTCGCGAGATGTACGCCGCATACCTGGCGTTCTCCGGGTACCGGGTTGCCGAAGCGACGAACGGGATCGAAGCGATCGAGAAGACCCTCGAGCTGCTGCCGGACATCATCCTCATGGATCTGGCCCTTCCGCGCATGCATGGCTGGGAAGCAACCCGCCGGCTCAAAGACGACGATCGGACCCGGCACATTCCAATCGTGGCGCTGACCGGACATGCCCTTGCGGGGCATGCGGAACGTGCCCGACAGGCTGGATGCGATGCCTTCGTGACGAAACCCTGCCTGCCCGACGCGCTCGTGGCCGAGATTCAACGGATGCTGTCGGCGCGCGACGCGAAGAATCCCGCGTGACGGCCACGAGGTTCAGGTGAGCCGCGCACGTCTGATTCTGAACCCGTCCTCCGGGCGTGAGCGCGGCCCTGAAGCCGTGGAGCTCCTCAGCGGCCGCCTTCGTGAACGGTACGACTCCCTCGAGATTTCCCTCACGGCGGGCGAAGGAGATGCGGAACGTGCGGCGCAGGTGG
>JACCXG010000006.1 GCA_013697225.1 Acidobacteriota bacterium | reverse complement strand
GCCGCGGCGCTCGCGTCGAAGTAGCGGTTGTAGCTCGCCGGCTCGCTGCGGAGCGAGGCCACCAGCTCCCCTCCCCGTCCCGGCGTCGTCGCACTCCCCTCCGGCGAGGAGCGCCCGCAGGCCGCGGCGCCAAGGGCGGCAAGGATGACTAGCAGTCGCAGGGATGTGGAGATGCAGGCCAGTAGACCACCTCGACGGCCAAGCGGCGAGCCGCCTGATATCCGGATGTATTCGGACGTCTGCTGAAGGAGCGGGCGGTTTCTGGACCCTCCCCTCCACGCGTCCGCGACTTCTTTCCGTTTGGACGAAGAACTTAGATCCTAGTTGAGCAGACGAATACCGGCAAGCGGTCTTATGCTGCGCCACGCGGAGACCGTGACAGGGTACGGGCATCCCGCCCTCAACCAGTCCCTGGAGACGGACACTCCCAACGTTCCACCGATCAGCCATCCGATAAAAATTCTTAAGGACGGCTTTCACTTTTGCTTAACTCCGCATTACCATCTCGCTGCGACGCCGCAGTAAACGTGAGGACATCCATGATTCAGCGGTTTGAGGAACTGTCTCGCGCGGGACGCTTCACGGAGGCCTTTCGGCTCGTTGATCTGAGATTCGCTCGAGATGACGACGGAGTTGCGGTTTCTACAGCCGAGGTAGAGTACTACTTGGGCAAATCAGAGAGCGCTACTCTGCGCGCGCAGACTGTTCTCCGGTCCAGTGCGCGTGTCTCGGTCCGCGCACGGTGCACGGCCCTCCTTGCCGCTGTCGCCTGGGACGCTGGTGAGCTGAACGAGTCTGTGCTGCTTTCCTCACGTGCATTTGACCTCGCGCTTAAAGTCGGAAGCGCTGCCTTGACCTGTAAGACGGGGGCGAATCTTCTGGAGCGCAAAGCGACGACCGGGAGTCTCAGCGCGGCGCTGCCGCTTGCAGCTCAGGTGAGACGGTTTGCGCTCCGGAGCGCTGATCCTCAAACGATCGCCTTTGTTCACCTCGTGCACGGAAGAATGGAGGCGCGAGCCGGCCGCGTTGATTTCGCTATGAGGCACTTCGGCCGGTGCCGCAGGTTGCTGGATGCTGACGAGAACCTATGGTTGACGTCAGCGGCTTACATAGATGAATGCGGAGTACTTGCCATCTCCGGCAACACGATTTCTGCCGCTGAATACGCGCGACGGGGCGCAGCGCTCGCACAGGAGAGTGGGTGGTCAAAAGGCATCGTGGCTGCGGCAGCGAACTTGGCCTTCCTGGCAGTTCAGACCGGAGATGCTGAAGAGGCCGATCGCCAACTTGCAATTGCAGCATCACAAACCTTCACCAGCCCGGCGCTTACGTGTGGCTTGGCCGAAACAACAGCTGACGCTGCGATGGCCAAGGGGCACTACAAAGAAGCTGAGACGCTACTCAGAAGCTACAGAGATCCGTCCGACAAAATCCCTCCTTGGTACACCCTGAACGCGACTAAAACTTTAATCCGCCTTCTACTAAAAACCGGGCGACCAAGTGAAGCTCTCAGCCTGAGTGCCAAAGGCTTCTCTGCTGCCAGGGCTGCGGGGCTGAGCGGGTATGCGGTTTCATTTCAACTGGCTAGGGCAGAAGCTGGCGTTGCGCTCGGTGAGAATCCGGAGGCCGGTGCCTTGCCATTTGAAGAAATATCTTCTGATTCACCACCCGCCCTGTGGGCAGCGCTGTATCGAACCCTCGGCATCGCCCTTGAGTTCAGCCAGGCGGCGTCGGCTACTGATTGGCTGCACCGAGCTGCGCGTGTGTCGCGAGCCCTCGGTGATAGGAAGACACTATCAGACAGTGTCGTTAACGGCTTAGCGCTGAAGAACTACCCGTCCTCAGGTCCTCCCGGAGGGGGCCTCGACAGCGCCGTTGCACTTCTCGAGTTCGCTGGGCAGCCGCACATTCTTGGTCCAGAAGCATTCGCGATTCTCGAGGGCTCCCGTTGCACGGACGCTGCAGCACTAGTTGTCTGCGGACCGGCAGGCCTTCACATCGTGAGCAGCATAGGATGGACCATTCCTGAGGCGCTGGCCGCGGCGTCGACGTTTGATTCAGGTGTCGAGCGCCTGCCCATCGGACAGCGGAGCAATGAGTCCTGGACGCTCGTCGTTCGTCCACCCCGCGCCCTTGACGCTTACTGCAAATATGCCTCACTACGGAAGCTACTCAGCATCGCACTGACGATGGACGAATATCGATGTCGAGAAAAGCAGCGGACGGCGCTGTGGCCCGCGGACTCCATTGATGGTGATCCGGATTGCATCTGGGCCTCGGAGCAGATGGTAGAGACCCTGAACATCGCCCACCGGGTTGCGGCCACTCCCCTGTCCATTCTGATCACCGGAGAGACCGGCACCGGCAAAGAAATGCTGGCGCGGACCATCCACAGGGCATCGGATCGCGCCGAGCGCCCGTTCTTGCCTTTCAATTGCGCGGCTGTCCCGCGCGACATGCTGGAGAGCCAGCTGTTCGGCTACCGGAAAGGGGCCTACACTGGTGCCGACGTCCCGTTCCCGGGCATCATCCGCTCCGCCGCGGGCGGCACCCTCTTCCTGGACGAAATAGGGGAGATCGGCCCGGAGATTCAGACAAAGCTCCTGCGCTTCCTGGAAAACCACGAGATCCATCCACTCGGCGAGCCGCACCCCATCAAAGTCGACGTGCGTGTGATCGCCGCGACAAATGCAGGCGTCGAACAACTCGTGGCTGATGGTCGTTTCCGAGAGGACCTCTTCTATCGCCTGAATATCGTTCGCCTGGCGATTCCGCCGCTCCGCGACCGACGCGAGGAGATCCCGCCACTCGTGCAGCACTACCTGAGAAAGTATGGCGAGGAACACCGGAAGGGATGCCTCAGCCTGACCGACGAGGCGCTGGAGTACCTACTGCTATTCCCTTGGCCGGGAAACGTACGCCAGCTGGCCAACGAGGTCCTCCGGATCGTGGCGATGGCGGATGCGGACTCAGCGATCACGCCGGCAATGCTCTCTTCCGAGATCCGCTCCGCGCGCCGAACTCTGCCCCACGCTTCGACAAAGGCCGAACCGGAAATCCGCCTGCCTTTGAATCAGTCCCTTCCCACAGCAGTCGAAAGCCTCGAAAGGGAGATGGTGCGGCACGCCCTTGAGCGCGCACAGGGGCGCGTAGAGGAAGCCTCGCGGCTGCTGGGGATCTCCCGGAAGGGGCTGTTCCTGAAACGGCGTCGCTGGGCGGGCGCGGACGTCGACTGACCGCTGCCCCGCTCCCCCCAAGTCGAACCGATGCTTCGACGACCGCCCGGCAGGACGCTGTGTCTATAGTCATGTGACCTGCCCCCCTGTTATCAGGTGAAAGTCCCCCCTCCTGGTTTACCAGGGCCCGACGGGCGGTCGAGGGTGACCGAGGCGATCACGGGGCCGCCAAAGACCTGGCCCCAGGCACTCCCGTTCTCACGAATCCGTCGACCAAAGAGATGCTCCTGCTTGCCCGGCAGGCCAGGCGGCTTACACTGAACCTCATCTGGGTGGGCCGGAGCAGTCCACGTGACACCACACGATCCCGATCTTGACCGCCTGTCCCCGGCACAACGCGCTGCTCTGCATCACGTACACGCCGCGGTGCACCGTGCTGAAGTCGCTGCGCGTGCGTGCGTGATCAACTTGCTTCGGCGTGCCGGATGTGCAACCGACACGTACGCAGGGGCGATGGAACGTCTCCGACTGCACGCCCGGGTCGTGGTCCACTTCCATCCGGACCGCCTTGGTCCCAAATCCACGACCGTGGCCGAAGCGCTCCTCGACGAGGGTGTGTACCGGAGTCAGTTCGAGACCGGGCTGTCCAGCGGGGGCCTCTCCGCGTTTCGCGGCGGCGCCCGTGACAGCTGGGAGAACGCACTATTCGGCGGCGCGTACCACACGGACGGGGTGGCGGCTTCGGAACGCCCCAAGTACGGAGCCCTGGAGCTCGTTCGACATCCTGACGGTCCGCTCCCGCGTTTCGGATCCTGCTATGTCGTGCTGCGACGTGACGTCTCGATCCGTACGTCCTTTACGTTCATGGGCAGCGAGGACCCCCGTGCGACGGAACGGCTGGGCACCATTGGCCGGATGGACGCCGTCATGGCTGCGCTGTTCTCCGAAATTGAGGCAGGCGGAATGGCGAGCCCTCCCTGGCCGCCTTTTCATGCGCCTACTCTCGGGGTTCCGAATCTCACCGTCTCTCGACTGCTCGACATCCTCGAGGATCTCCAGCAGCCTCGGAAGGAACCAGCCGACGTGGCGGCGGGGCGGGTGCTCGACACCGGGATCGAAGCGCAGGTGCATGGCCCTCTCGACTTGAGGCAGGATGTCGAACTGTTGGTGGCTGACCCGGCGTTTGCGGAGACGGCGACCGGGACAATCCTGCGTGAGGTTGCCTCGACATACCGGATCCCGCTGCGATGGCACTCTGGATTTCAGCTTCCCGTCGACAACGTTCCAGACGATTTTCGCGGGCCGGCAATGCCGCGTCTCGCGCAGCGTCTCGCGGGTAAGGGGGGGACGATAGATGCTGTGGTGATCGGAAGGGGCGAGGCGTCGCTGCGCGAGCAACCAGATGCCTGGCGAGATTGGGGCAGCTATGAAGAAGCGCTCCAGCACTTGAAGCAGCTCTGGCATGTGCTGGTCCACTACGGGGTGCCGGCTCGCAATCCACACCGCGGCGGGCTCGGAGTGCGGAGCCCGCTCGACCGGCTCTGAACTACACCGGGGGCTCCGCCTCCGCTTCCGCAGGCAGGAGCTCAGGTGTGCTTCGGCGCTGCCGGTGGGATGAGGAGCTTCGCCTGGATGGGACCGGACTCCGACCCAGGCTCCCGACGAGCCCCTGCAACAGATGACAGCGGGCGTGCGCGAGCCGACGCCGGTTGCTGGCTCAGCGACCCGAGCACCTCCGGATCGACCTCGATGGCAATCGGTCGGCTGGCTGTGACTTGACCAAGCGGCCGCCCGCCGTCGCAGGGCCGGAAGCTGTTCGGGCGACGGGGTGCGAGTAGTCACTTCCTCGACCACCCGCCGCGCGTCCGCGGCAACGCGCCCGCCGGACGCTGATGAGCCGGATGGCTTCAACAGGGCCACCTCAGTACCTC
>JACCXG010000619.1 GCA_013697225.1 Acidobacteriota bacterium | reverse complement strand
GTACTTCACCGACACATACCAGGCGATGCCGCTTCACGGCTACACGCGCATGTTCGAGCGGATCCTGTCGCACCCGAACATCAAGATCATGCTGAACACCGACTACCACGAGATCGAAGGCTCGATCCCGTACAGCCAGGTGGTGTTCACGGGGCCGATAGACGAGTACTTCGACTATCGCTTCGGCAAGCTCCCGTATCGCTCGCTGCAGTTCAAGTTCGAAACGCTGAGCGTGTCACAGCACCAGCCGGTTGCCGTCGTGAACTACCCGAACGACTACGCCTTCACCCGGGTCACGGAGATCAAGCAGATCACCGGACAGGATCATCAGAAGACCACGCTCGTTGCCGAGTACCCGCAGGCTGAAGGGGATCCGTACTATCCAGTCCCGCGGCCCGAGAATGCGGCGCTCTACAAGAGGTACCAGGAGCTGGCCGAGGCGACTGAAGGCGTCCATTTCGTCGGGCGGCTCGCAACGTACAAGTACTACAACATGGACCAGGTCGTGGCCCAGGCGCTCGCAACCTACTCGCGCATCGTCGGTCAGCCGCGCCGGGAGCTGCTCGGGGCCTGAGCGCTCCCCTCACAGGATCCCCCGTCCGGCACCAGGACGCCGTGCGGTCCAGTCGATTCCCAGCCAGGCAGCCATGGTCGCGGCGGCCTGGTTGGTGAATATCGGCGGATGATCGCGCCATTCACCACGCCGTGCGACGCGCGGCGACACGAACGCCATCCACACATCCTGCGCCCCCTCCACCTTGGCGCCGTGCTGGCGCCAGTCGGCGCTCGTCCGCCCGCGGCCGTGGTCCGTCGTAATCAGGATGTGCGTGCGCCCTTGATAGTCGGGTTGCGCTTCGAGCCACGTCCAGAGCTCGCGCAGGTAGCTGTCGGTACGGTTGAAGCTCTCGAGCACACGGTCGTATCGCCCGTCGTGCGCCCAGTCGTCGGTCTCCCCCAGGGCCAGGTACAACACGCGCGGTCTGGCAGTCCGCAGGTGGGCCATGGCGAAGCCAACGGTATAGATGTCGTGGCGCACGGAGTTCCATGGGGTGGGAGTCTCGAACTGGAGGCGGCTCATCTCGCGCACGAGGGGGTCGGGATGATCGAAGGCTTCGAAACCTGCATTCACTGTCAGCGCACCGGGAGTGTGCTCGACGATTTCCCTGAATACCTCCCATGACGCGAAGGCCGCGACACCCGCCTGGGGGAGCTGGAGGACCGCTTTGAGCTCTTCGAGCAGGGTCACGTGCGGGTTCTGCACGCGGTCGTTGCTCCTGATCGTCGCGTCGTGCGCCTCGCCCAGAAGGATTTCGGAATACCCGGGGTAGGAGAAGCGGTGGGTGTTCGTCAGCCGCACGGAGCTGTTCAGGGCCGGGTTCCCCGCGATGGACCCGTGGCGTGCCATCCACTCTCCCCAGAAGAACGGCATCAGTTTCTCGCGCCGCTCCTCAGGGCTCGATGCGTGGAAGCGCTTGTAGGACGGGTGGTTCTCGAGCGTCTGCGAGCCCGAGAGCGTTGACTGCAGGATCCCGCTGTCGAGCCCGCCGAACATCTCCTCGACGCGTGCGCCGTCGAGCGTAATCAGGATGAGAGCGTCAGTCGCAGCCGATGGCGGCTGAGCGCTCTGCGGCGGTGCCGCGATCACGGCTGCCGAAAGTGCGGCGGAGACGAGCGCAAAGAGTAGGCGCATGAGCAGGACCCTATTCGAGGGACATCACCAGTGAGTCCCGCACGTTGTATCACGTCTGTCGCGGCCCTCTGCGCGCGGCATCAGAGAGAGACGATGCGCGCCTCGCGCGCGGGAAGGGTCAGCAGGGCGACGCTCGGCTCGAGCCGGAAGCGGGCGGGCCCTGCAGCGCCGGGGTTGATCACCTGCGTCGAACCCACCTGCTGAATCACCGCACGATGGGTGTGGCCAAAGACGATGACGTCGGCATCGTAGCGGACGGCCAGCGTTGCAGGGGTGGGACTCCCGGTCTCGTGTCCGTGGCTCACGTGGACGCGAACGGATTCGAGCTGGAGTTCGATCGCAGCGGCCAGGGGGCCGTTGCGCGGATCGACATTGCCGTACACGGCCTGTGTCGGGGCCAGTGCGCTCAGGGACTGCAGGATGGCAAGGTTGCCGACATCACCGGCGTGCAGGATGAGATCCACACCGGCAAAGGCTGCGAGCACCTCCGTCCGAAGCAGGCCGTGGGTGTCGGAGAGGAGGCCGACGAGCATGGGTTGAGTGGCGTCGGTCGTGCCGAGCGAGCCAGGAGGGCTGGTTACTCGAGTGCCCGCTTCCTGAGCGCCCGGCGGATCTCGCCAATCATTGCTTCAGGGGAGCTGAGGGCATCGCTCAGGATCACCACCGGTATATCAGCCGGGGCAGCGCGCCGCAGGGCTTCCGGGTCGCTGACGTGTCCGACGACAAGGTTGGGACGCAGCGCGTCCATCACCCGGGTGGCCTCGGCCAGTGTGTGCGCCGGCGCGACGGCAAAGCGGAGCTTCGCCAGGATGGCCTCGCAGCGTTCGGCCGTGTCGGCGTCCTCGTCAACGAGGAGCACCAGCGGGGCGAAGCCAGGTTCGTCCCCCGCGCGGCGGCCGCCCCGCGCGCGCTGCCGGCGATCGGCCCCCTCCCGCTTGTCTGGCACCCCCGACATCCGCGGAAACGACACCACGTTACCCACGTGATTGCTTCTCCCGTCCCGCCTCCAGCCGCCCGAGTCCCTGTCGTTCGCGGAGGCGCCTGGCGCAGCATAATACGGAAGCGGGCGCGCGTGCCAGACGCGCCGGCGTTCAGGGCTGCTGGCCCTCGCGTATTTTTCTGACCTTGCTCTCGCGATCCGACTCGAAGCGCTCGAGATCGCGGCGCAGAGCCTGCTCCAGTGCCTCCCGCTCCGCCGGTTCGAAGGTGGTCAGCATCGCCGAACTGTGCAGGATCCGACGCTCGGCTACCCGCGCCTCGTAGACGCTGCGCGCCTCGGCGATAGCCGCACGCTGCTCGTCGCTCAGCGGCTTGTCAGTGACGCCCGCTTCAGCGTCTTGCTTCTTCAGTCGCTCGAGCACCAGATCGAGCGCGCTCTTCGGCCCCGTGTCATCTGCGGTCATGTGGAATCATCTCCTTCTTTTCCCTTCTCCCTTTTGCCTTCTCCCTTTTCCCTTTTCTACTGCGCCAGCAGCGCCTTCACAACCGCTTCCCACTCGA
>JACCXG010000593.1 GCA_013697225.1 Acidobacteriota bacterium | reverse complement strand
TGATGTCGAAGTTTGCTGCCAGATCGCTGATCGAGGCATCCGTGCGCCCGAGATATTCCAGGATGCCGCGGCGGGTGGGATCGGAGAGAGCCGCAAACGTCGAATCGAGCAGGGGCGGCGAATACTGAACCATATGGTTCAGTATTGTGGCGGGATGATTCACCGTGTCAAGCAGACACTACTTGCCGCGGAGTTTCCCCACGGGCCCGTCCACTCCGGCCGGGGGCTGTTCATCCGCAAATTGATCCTCGTCGCCGACCGAACGTTTCAGGCGAAGCAGCTCGGCCTCGAGCGCCTCCTGAAGCTTCTCCTGTCCTGGCTGCCCGTACAGGTTGTGGAGCTCGTGGGGATCGTTCACGAGATCGAACAGTTCCCACTGCTTCTTCTTCCAGTAGGAAATCAGCTTGTGGGTCTGTGTGCGGACGCCGTAGTGAGCGCGCGTGTTGTGGTGGCCGGGATCGTGGTAGTAGCGGTAGTACATCGACGTGCGCCAGTCCGGGGGCGTCCGGCCCTGCAGGATCGGCAGCAGGCTTCTGCCCTGCATGCCGGGGGGGACGGGCACGCCCGCCGCTTCGAGGAACGTCGGCGCGAAATCGGCGTTGATGGCGATCGCATCGCTGCGCGACCCGGCTGCGATTCCCGCCGGCCACCGAGCCAGGAAGGGCATGCGCAGCGATTCCTCATACATGAACCGCTTGTCGTACATGCCGTGATCGCCCAGGAAGAATCCCTGGTCGCTGGTGTAGACGACGATCGTGTTCTGCGCCAGGCCGGCCTCCTCCAGGAACGCGAGCACGCGGCCGATGTTGTCGTCGAGCGACTGGACCGTCGCAAGGTAGTCCTGCATGTATCGCTGGTACTTCCAGCGCGCAAGCGCTTCGCCGCTGAGCGTGACCGTCTGTCCGTCCCGCGACACGACGACGCTGTCCGGCTTCACGGCCAGCCACTCCGTCAGCGCCTTGCCCTCGAGGCCTGGCGGAGGCTGCACCTTCAGATCCCGGCGCGTGAGATCGTCCGCCACCCTCTGCTCGTTTTCACGCAGCGCATCACTGCGCGTGGTGTAGGCGTCCCAGAACGTGTCGGGCTCGGGAATCCACCGGTCCGCAAACTGCGCGCGATGCGCCGTGTCGGGATCCCAGGGGCGGTGCGGCGCCTTGTGGTGCAGCATCATGAAGAACGGCTGATTCCGTGGGCGCCCCTTCAAGTGCTCGATCGCCAGGTCGGTGACGACATCCGTCACGTAACGTCCGCTGTAAGTCCGTTCGCCGGTCGCGGTATAGAGGACGGGATCGACGTACGCCCCCTGGCCGGGCAGGATCTCCCAATGGTCGAAACCGGCCGGATCGCTTCCCAGGTGCCACTTGCCAATCATCGCGGTGTGGTAGCCGCCCCCCTGCAGCAGGTGCGCCACCGTCTGGCGTGAGCGGTCGAAGCGGTTGAACACCGGAACGCCGTTCAGATGCGAGTACTGCCCGGTCAGAATCGTCGCGCGGCTCGGGGTGCAGATCGAATTCGTCGCGAAGACGTTCTGCATGAGCATCCCCTCGCGGGCGAGCCGATCGAGGTGCGGTGTTCTGTTGATCCGCGAGCCGTATGCGCTGATCGCATGTGCCGCGTGATCGTCGGACATGATGAAGATGATGTTGGGCCGGTCGGCGGCCACCCCTCTCGGGACGGTCACTCCGACGAGCAGAAGCGCGATAATCAGCCTGAGCACGGCGGGATTCTACCACCCGGTTCCAGGAGGCGGCGGACCGAGGAGCGCGCCGTTCATCTCTCCACCGGCTCCTCCGGACAGATGGATGCAAGCTTCTTCAGTGTTCTCCGCCCGAGCGCCAGACTGATCTTCTGCGAAATGGTACTCACTGCAGGTCTCCGCAGGGCACCTGACCGAAGCAAAAGCCGGACATAACGGAACGGAACGGGTCGATGTGCAGCGTCTTACCGCTTCGGCTACCTACCACCGGCCGTTCGGGACGGGGGCGGTGTGGGCGTCGACGCTGGCGTGGGGCCGCAACACCGAGGAAGGGGAAGCCACGAACGTCCTGCTTCTCGAGACGAGCGCTACCGTCCGCGAGCGCGACATCTGTTCGGGCGCTTCGAAGTCGCGGGGAAATCAGCCCACGACCTGGATGTTCACGGGGTCGACGAGGTGTTCACCGTGTCGAAGCTGCAGGCCGGCTACACCCGCAATCTGAGCACGTGGCG
>JACCXG010000567.1 GCA_013697225.1 Acidobacteriota bacterium | reverse complement strand
CTGGCCATGACCGTCCGCGAGGCGCTGACCTTCTTCAGCAGCTCGCCCAAGGTGCTCCGGCGCCTGCAGGTGCTCGACGAAATCGGCCTCGGCTACCTGCGGCTCGGCCAGCCGGCGACGACGCTGTCGGGCGGCGAGGCGCAGCGAATCAAAATCGCCGCGCACCTGACGTCACAGAGCGGCGACCGCGTGCTCTACATCCTCGACGAGCCGACGACAGGGCTGCACTTCGACGACATCGCGAAGCTGCTGGCGGCGTTCAAGAAGCTGCTTCAGGCAGGCCATACCCTCCTCGTCATCGAACACAACCTGGACGTCATCAAGACGGCCGACTGGGTCATCGATCTTGGCCCCGAAGGAGGAGAAGAAGGGGGCCGGATCGTCGCGGTCGGCACCCCGGAGCAGATCGTGCAGACTGAAGGGTCTCACACGGGCCGGTTCCTGCGGGATGTTCTCGCCACGGGGCGATCCCACGCGTATGGCCACGCGAGGAGCTGACGATTCCGGCCAGGCGCTGACAGGATTGGTATCTCACGTACCGAATCTGTAAGCCGCCGGCAGAGCGAAGATGTCCGCGACCGGGAGTGGAAGGGTTCAAGCGATGAAGCCAAGTATCTGGGCGGCGGTCCTGCTGTGCGTGGCAGCGGTCTCCGTTCCCTCCGCGCAGCCCGCGCGATTCGACGACGTGATCCGGAACCTGCGGAATCCGGACCCGAACATCCGGTTGAGTGCCGTGCGCCTGCTGCGGGAGGCGAAGTACCCCGAAGCCATCGTGCCGATCGCGCCTCTCGCCAACGATCCGGTCGAAGCGATCCAGCTCGAGGCAATCGCCGCGGAGCTTTCCTTCTTTCTCGTTGAGGATCTGCCCGAACGCCGGCGCCGGGGTCTGCTGATCGAGGTCCGGAATCGCGGCGCCGCGATGGCGGCTTTCGACCTCGGGCGCCTCGCTGTCTGGCCGAGGCCTGCGCCGCCGGAGCTGGTCCTGGAACTGCTGAAGGCGACGAACGCCGAGAGTCGCCGCGTGCGGCTGGAAGCCATCTACGCGGTGGGCGTCATCGCCACGGCCCCGCTGCCTGAGACCGCGGTGGCCGGGCTCGTGGCTGCGCTGGACCACTACGATCCTGCCGTGCGCGCCGGCGCCGCACGGGTGGCCGGACGGCTCGACGTGCGGGCAACAGGCGACGCGCTGATGAAGGCGGTCAACGACTCGGACGCCGAGGTCCGGTATGCGGCCATGCGGGCGCTGGGGATGATCCGCGACGAGAGAGCCGTGCGTGCGCTCACGGAACAGCTCGCTTTCTATGGCAAGGGGGAGGGAGCCTGGTCGGCGCTCGACGGTCTGGCGCGGATTGCCCACCCCTCGAGCATCCCTGTGTTCACCAGCCGGCTGAGCGATCGCGACCCGAACCTGCGCCGTGCTGCGGCGGAGGGGCTCGGGCGGGCGGGGGACGCCTCGGCAAAGGCCGCTCTCGAATCCGCGGCTGCGAGCGACGAGTCGCGGGTGGCGCGTGCGGCGATGGGGTACGCGCTGCAGAAACTCGGAGAGAACTACCTGCCGCGCCTGGTGGAGTTCCTGGACGATCGCGCGACGGCCAGGCAGGTCCAGGAGTATCTCCTGGATCTCGGGGCGCCGATCGAGCGCGAGCTCCTGACCCACCTTCACGAACCCGATGGTGCTCTCCTGGCCGCGGTGGCTGACGTGCTGGGGGAAATGGGCGGGGATGCATCGGTTGCGGCTCTACAGTCGGTCAGCCACAGGGACCGCGTGGCGATCCAGGCTGTCGAGCGCGCGCTCGATCGGATCAAGATGCGCCGTGCCCTGTGATCCTCCCGAGGGGCTTCTACGCGAGGCCGACGCTGGAGGTCGCACGCGACCTGATCGGGATGGTGCTCGTACACGCGGCGCCTGACGGACTGACCTCCGGCATCATCGTCGAAACAGAGGCGTACATCGGCGAATCGGATCCTGCCTGCCACGCGGCGCCCGGGCGCACCATGCGCAACGAACCGCTCTACGGTCCTCCCGGTGTGGCGTACGTCTATTTGAATTACGGCATTCACTACCTGGTCAACGCCGTGACCGAACCTGAAGGGTCGCCGGCGGCCGTGCTGATCAGAGCGCTGGAACCGCTCGCGGGTGAAGCGCTGATGCGCCAGCGCCAGCGCCGCCTGAGGAACCCCGGGAGGGGGCAGGCTCTGCCGACCTCCGCGCTCTGCCGCGGCCCGGGAAACCTGACCCGCGCTCTCGGCATCTCTCTCGAGCAGAACCGGCGGGACCTCACCGGCAGCGAGCTGCGAATCGAAGACCGGGGGCTGCCGCCCCGAGAGGTCGTCTGGGGCACGCGGGTCGGGATTAATGTCGGCCTGGAACATCCCTGGCGATGTTGTGCCGCCGGGAGCCCTGCCGT
Organism: Acidobacteriota bacterium; assembly: GCA_013697225.1. Taxonomy (GTDB): domain Bacteria; phylum Acidobacteriota; class Vicinamibacteria; order Vicinamibacterales; family 2-12-FULL-66-21; genus JACCXG01. The sequence continues at coordinate 1,044 of JACCXG010000567.1, read as the reverse complement.
CTCCGCGTTCAAGACCGGCACACGCGGATCGCGGACGAGGGGCTGAATCGCCTACACGCGGGTGCGGGTTCCGGAGGCGGGCTCGACGGTCACCCGAATCTGCTGCGGCCGCCCTTTTCTGATCACCGTCAGCAGCACCTGGCTGCCGATTTCAGAATCCGCCAGCCCCCGAATGAGCTGAGAGGCATCTTCAACTGTCCTGCCCTCGATGCTTTCGATGATGTCGTACTGCCGCAGCCCCTGCCCGTAGGCGGGCGAGCGCTCGTCGATGCGGATGACGAGCACCCCTCGGGCCTGCGGCGCACCGAGTTCCCGGGCGATCTGGGGGGACATGTTCTGCACCTGGATGCCACGGATAGTGCCCCTGCGCACGGCGCCGAACTTGATGATGTCGTCCATCACCTGCCGGACGAGATTGCTGGGTACCGCGAAGCCGATGCCCGAATAGCTCCCCGACTCGCTGTAGATGGCGGTGTTGATGCCCACCAGCTCGCCGCGGGCGTTGATCAACGCCCCGCCGGAGTTGCCCGGATTGATCGCTGCGTCGGTCTGAATGAAATCCTCGTACATAGACACACGGCCATCCAGCCGCCGCCCGGTGGCGCTGACAATGCCAAGCGTGACCGTTTGATTGAGCTGGAACGGGTTGCCGATGGCGAGCACCCATTCGGCGACCCTGAGCTTCGACGAGTCCCCCCAGGGGAGTGTGGGCAGGTTCGCGGCATCGAGCTTCAGGACGGCAATGTCGGTCCACTCGTCGGTCCCTACGACCTTGGCGCGCAGCTCCCGGTTGTCGGTCATGCCGACGCGGACGTCCGCTGCCGCTCCGCCGATGACGTGGCTGTTCGTGAGGACGTAGCCATCGGGGGAGACGACCACACCGGAGCCAAGACTCTGCTGGCGCCGTTCCCGGTACATGTCGTCTTCACGGAAGAAGTACCGGAAGAACGGATCGTTCGTGATTGGCGAACGGACGACCCTGGTTGAAGAGATGTTGGTCACGCTCTCGATTGCGCGCTCGGCAATGCTCGTCAGGTCGGGCAG
>JACCXG010000119.1 GCA_013697225.1 Acidobacteriota bacterium | reverse complement strand
GAGTTGACGACGCTGCGGCGCGTGTGGGTGCGTGTGGTGGTGGACGGCGAGCGCCTGCTCGAGCGCGAGCTGCCGGCAGGGGAGACGGTACCCCTTTCTCCCCGCGAGACCATCGTCCTGCGGGCAGGGGATGCCGGTGCGGTCCGACTGGCGATTGCCGGGAAGGATCAGGGGCCGCTTGGCGAGGAGGGGCGAGCCGTGACGCGTTCGTTCGACGTCACGGCTCTGCGCTAGCGCGCGCTTACGACTTCTTCGTCGCGGTCCAGGACGTGCCGCTGCCGCCGGCCGCTGTCCCGGCAATCGTCCGGCCGTTGACACGCCCCGTGTAGGTCGTGCTGCCGGCCTTGAACGAGATCTCGTCCCCGCTCAGCTTGCCTTCGGAGATCTGCTGGGACCCGAGCGTCCCCGAGACGTGCTGGAACTGCTGCGTCAGCTTCAGATCGTTCTGGCCCATCGACCAGGTGCCCTCGACCTTGGCAGGCACGATCCACAGGAGCGCGGTACACCAGCTGCTGCAGTCACCCTCGATGGTCTCCGTCTGATCCGCTTCCCACTCCTCCATCGTGAACGAGTTGGAGACGATGCGTGTGCCCGGGGCCAGGTCGAGGATCTTGGGCCTGAGCTTCAGGTTGATTGAGGGCAGGAGGAACATGGTGATCACCTGCGCCTTCGAGAAATCTTTTTCGAACAGGTCCGCCTTTTCGAACGTCGCCTTGTCGGCGACACCCGCTTCCTTCGCATTGCGCCGCGACAGCTCGACCATCTCGGGGTTGTATTCGATTCCAAGCGCCCGCGAACCACGCTTGGCAGCGGTGATCACGGTGCGGCCATCACCCGAGCCGAGATCCATCAGGAAGTCCTGCGGGGTGAGCTTTGCCATGTCGAGCATCTTGTCAACGAGCGCCTGGGGGGTGGGCACCCAGACGACATCCTTGCCGCTCTGGCCGACTTCAGGCTCGAATGCCTTCTCTGCAGCGGGGGCGGCCGGTTTCTGGGTTTTCCCGGGTGCCTGCGCGTAGGCCGGCAGGGCGGACAGCGATGCGACGAGCGACCAGATGGCCAGGCGAACGACGGGTCGTGCACTCATGAATGATGTCTCCAGGGGGCCGCGCGGCCGTCCTGCCGCGCAAGGATGAACAGGGACAATCCACCGATCATAAACGAAGGCCTGCGAGCATCATTACGCCGCCGGCGCGCAGATCGCTACGGCCGGCGGTGCCTGCCTGGAGAGTTCCCCGGGATCAGGTGGAGCGAGGGGAAGAGAACGGGGGAATGGACGCGCGAGCGCGGAGAGCGAGCCCGTGCCCGTTCTCCACGCTCATTCGAGCGGCTGAGGTTCAGAAGCGGACGCCCATGGTCATGCGGAGCGTGCGGGGGATCTGGTACGCGAAGCGGCTCTGAGGCCGACCGAAAGTCGGTCCGAGATCCCAGTGCACCCCCTGGACCGGCGTTTCCGTGAACGGGTTGAATGCCGTGTACTCGGCCGGCCGTGAGACGTTCGTCAGCACCCCGGTATTCAAGAAGAACGGGTTGATGAGCCTTGCCCGGTCGAAGACGTTGAGCACATCCGCCTTGAAGAACAACTGCATCTGACCCGCGCCATGGACCCGGTAGTTGAAGGAGGCGGCAATGTCGGTGCTCGAGGTGGCCTGCGCCCTGAAGGCGTCACGTCCAGTGAAGTAGTAGGGCACCGACGCCGGGGCGCTGCGGTATCCGAGCCCTTCCGGCACGTACGGGCGGATGGTGACATTGCCAAGCGCTCCGTACGGTGTCCCAGAATCGATCGACTGCACGAGCCCTATCGTCAGGTCTCCAAGCGAGGTGACCGGGTGCGAGTAGACGGCATGGATCCGTGTCTTGTGGCGCTGATCGATCGACAGGGCCCCGACCGGGTAGTTCCAGGAGGCTTGCCGGTACTCCGGGTAGAAGCGAGTCAGCGCGGTTGTCGGACCTCCGGCCGACGTCTCCCCCTCCACGCTGCCCCACGTGCGCGAGAGCGTGTACGCGCCGCCAACGGTCACCCGGTCCGTCGGCCGCCACGACGTGGAGAGGTTCATTCCCGTGTACTGCCGCTCGATGTCGTTGGTGTTCTCGATGATATTGAGGTCGAAGACCTTTCCCAGCTCGTTGGCAATCTGGCCGCCGGCCGTGTCGGCGCGTGTGGAATAGAAGTTCCCGAACTTGCGGTAGACGCCATCCACGCGGACCAGGGCGCGGGGGCCCAGACGCCTGGTCACCCCGGCGGCGACCTCGTTCGCCCCGGGCGACCGGAGGTCGGAGGCGATGCGCTGGTTCACACCGGGCAGCGCGGCGCCGACCGTAGGCCGGGATGTTCCGCCGTTGGCCTCGAACCAGTCGAAGAGGATGCGCAGGGCATCCTTCGTGCTCACGAGGTTCTGCGCGCCCGGGTTGACGTTGATCGCCGGACCCAGGTACTGGAAGTCGAACTGCGCGGCCCCGCCGGCACTCGACCCCGAGTTGGCGATCGAGTTCACCACCGCCGAGACGTATGTCGCGTAGCTGCCGTTGAGGATCCACTCCCCGTCTCCGCGCAGGTCGTAGGTCAGCCCCAGCCGCGGGCTGAACCGCGCATCCCGCACGTCGGTCACGCCCGCCGAGTTCACCCCGTCGTTCTTGTCGTACCGCACGCCGAGGTTGGCGGTCGCACGGTCGGTCATCCGCCACTGATCGTTGAAGAACACGGAGTGCGTCTTGAAGTTGGACCCTTGCGTGGGGTTCAGAATCGGGTTGTACCGGATAAGGGTGCTGCCAGGCGTGTTGTTCCAGACGGGGTAGACGACCCCCTCCCGGAAGATGGACGAGGTGCCGATGATGCGGTAGCCGCTGCCGCTCTGATGGCGGTCCGCCACGATCTTGTCGGCGAATCCGTCGTAGCCCGCCACGATCGTGTGAGTGCCCAGCCCCGGGCGGGAGAGGAAGTATGAGGCCTTCACGATCATGCTCTCGTTGTTGCGCTCCTCGGGGCGGCAGACGCCGCAGAAGGTGGCGGAGTTGAAGCGCCCGCCCGAGAGGTTGTCGATGACGAGCGTCCCGTCGATGATGTCGGTCGTCTGTGCGCCGGCCCCTTCAATCGCCGAATCGCGCCGTGAGTACTGAGCCTCGACGAACAGCGCGGGTGTCAGCGTCGCGGTGTAGTTGAGGGACCACGTGCTTTCCGGATCCTGGCGGTTGGTGAGGCTCTGGAGGTCCAGCTCGTTCTGGAAGTTGCCGTTCTGCTGCCGCGCGAAGTTGTTCAGGTACATCACGCGGGCGGTATGACCGCTCATGGGGCTGTAGGTGCCCTTCCCCTCGAAGCGCCGGCGCAGCGTTTGTCTCGTATAGGGTGTGTTCACCGGGGCGAACAGGTTGCGGCCGACACTCTCGTTCTCGTACCGGCCCGCGTGGAAGAACCAGAGCTTGTCGCGGAACACCGGGCCGCCGAACGTGTACTCGTAGGTCGGCACCAGGAGGTCCGTTTTCGTGTCGTTCGCGAGCGGCGTTCGCGCCCGCCACTCGTCGTTGTTCAACGTCGTCCTGAACGAGCCGCTGAAGGTGTTGCCGCCTGACTTGGTGATGGCATTGACGATGCCGCCTGCAAACCGGCCGAACTCCGCGGAGACGCCTGCCGTCGAGATCGTGGTCTCCTGGAGCGCGTCCTCGATGAACAGCGGCAGCGACGAGCGGCGGATGTTGTCCTGCGCTACGACGCCGTTGACCAGGATCAGGTTCTCGGAGGTGATGGCGCCGGAGATGGCGATCTGCTGGGTCCCGTTGTTCGAGTTGCTGGGGCCTGTGCGGAGGGCTCCGGGGGTGAGGGCTATCGTCTGATCGAGCCCGCGATTGAGCGGCAGCTCGTTGACGACCTGCTGCTTGAGCGTCGTGGAGGCGGTGACGCCCGGCGCGAAGGCCTCGGTAACACTGCCCGTCACCGTAATCGCCTCGGCGAGCCCCCCCACGTTGAGCCGTGCGTCGAGCGGCACGGTGGCCGCGGCGGTGACCAGCGTCCTTTCGCGTGCGGTCTCGAAGCCCTGGAGCTCGAAGGCGAGCGTGTACTCGCCGGGCGGGAGGAACGGGATGATGTATCCGCCAGCCTCGTTCGTCACGACTGATCGGGCCCCCTGCAGGTTCGGGGATGTCGCGGTAACCGTCACCCCCGGCAGCGCCAGGCTGTCCTGCCCCAGCACCCGCCCCGAGATGGTGCCGGTCAGGTTTCCCTGCGCGAACACGCTCGTACTGGTAATCGCGAGCGCGGCTGCCATCAGCACACACCGAACAATCGTGAAGACCCTCATCTCTCGCACTCCTTGTCGGCGGCGGCGTGCCGCGCGGCCGGGCAAATCGCAACAGGCATGCCTCGCCACGCTCCTGCCGCGGCGTGATGCGCGCAGCGGGACGCCGTGCCGAACCGACGGCTCACCGTGATGAGCAGTTGCGGAGCCGGGATGGATTCTGTGGCCGACGTCCCGTCCCACTGCTCGTCCCGCGGGAGAGTTCAACGCGCCGTATGGCGGGATCCAAGAAAGGGAGAAGGGAGAAAGGAGCGGAGCGAAGGGGGCGGGAGAGGAGAATCTGCTAGTCTCGCGGCATGGCCTGGACCATTCTGCTGGTTGCCGCGCTGTTCGAAACCGCGTGGGCGATTGGCCTGAAGTACACGGTCGGCTTCACGCGCGTGTGGCCGAGTGTCTGGACGCTCATCGCGCTGCTGGCGAGCGTGCTGCTCCTGTCCCTTGCTGCGCGGACGCTGCCCATCGGCACCGCGTACGCCGTGTGGACCGGGGTTGGCGCGGCGGGAACGGCGCTCCTCGGGATCCTCCTGTTCCAGGAGCCGGCGACGGCCGCGCGCCTCGTGTGCATCGGCCTCATCCTGGCAGGGGTCGCGGGCTTGAAGATTGTCTCACCCTGAACCGGACCGACGGCTCACCCCCCGAGCTGAACTTCATCCCGGCCCTGCCGCAATCCATGAATTCGGATCCGCAACATTGAACCTGCGGGGGTTCTGTTGCGACATCCTGCGCAAAATCGCCTAGTTCAGCGCATTCCGGGCGGGAGCGACGATTGCTATGCCCGACTCGGACTCGAGGTCCGCCCTTGGATTCTTTTATTTGGAGGCTTGAATACAGATGAAATCGTTAAAGCAGTTGGTGTTCGCAGTGGCCGCTCTGGCGGTGCTGCTGAGCCTCAGCGCGCCTGACGCCCGCGCGCAGGCAACGAGCGGCGAAATCACGGGGAGGGTCACTGACGCGGCCGGCGCGGTGATCCCTGGAGTCACGGTGACCGTCCGCAGCGACGAAACGGGTTTCACCCGTTCCGCAACGACCAACGACACCGGCGACTACCTGTTCGTCCTGCTGCCCCCCGGCCGCTACGTGGTGACCGCGGAGCTTCCCGGGTTCAGGAAAGTGGAACGGCAGGATGTCACGGTCAACGTCGGCACCCGCCAGACGCTTGCCATGCAGCTCGAGGTGGGCGACGTGTCTGAAACGCTCGTCGTCACAGGCGCCACCCCCCTGATCGAGACAACCCGATCGGATCTCGGCGGCGTCATCACGCCGACGGAGATCACCAACCTTCCTCTGCTGAACCGCACGTTTGCCAACCTCTCGGTCATCATGCCCGAGGCGCGCCCGGCCGGGAACTTCGACCCGACGAAGACGCGCGTGGGGAACGTGGCGATGAGTGGTGGCGATGGCCGCCAGCTCGACGTGAACGTGGACGGCGGCGACAACAAGGACAACGTCGTCGGGAGCCTGCTCCAGAACTTCGCGTACGAGTCGATCCAGGAGTTCCAGGTCCTGCAGCACCGCTGGACGGCTGAGAGCGGCCGGGCGGTGGGTGGTGTCGTCAACGTCATCACCAAGTCTGGGACGAACACCCTCCGGGGGTCGACGTTCGGAACGTATCGCGACCAGGATTTTGCGGCCAGCGACTTCTTTCAGAAGCGCGGTGCAGCCAAGCAGAGCTTCGAGCGCTGGGAGTACGGCGGGTCCATTGGCGGGCCGATCCGTCGTGACAACCTGTTCTTTTTCGGCGCGCTGGAGCGGTTCGATGAACCGAAAGGTGAGACTCCGGTCCGGAGCGATGCCATCGCTCAGCTGGCTGTCGTGCCAGGCGGGAACGCCGTGGCGGCAATCCCCACCCCGTACGACGACACGCTGTTCACCGGCAAGATCGATCACCGGCTCTCGCAGAACCAGTCGATGTTCTACCGGTTCTCGCTGCAGAAGAACACGTCCATCAACGACCAGATCACGAGCCCCGCAACGACCGACCTCAGCGGCGGCAGCACCAACTCGAACGACGTGTACGACTTCATCGCGAACCACACGTTCAACATCGGCGGGGACAAGCTGAATCAGTTCGCCGCGCACTTTCAGGATTTCACGAACGAGATTCTCGGGGTGACCGACGATCCCATCATGATTTTCGCCGGCGGGTACCGCACGGGGCCCGCGCCGAACACCCCGCAGCAGACCACGTCGCGGAAGTATCAGCTCCGGAACGACTTCACCTGGCAGCGGGGAAGCCATGCGGTCAAGACCGGCGCGAACTACATCTTCACGCAGCTCGGAGGCTACTTCTACTTCGGGGCCTTCGGCTATCAGCTCACCTGGTTCGACGCGCCGCAGACCATTGCCACCAACACGACCCGGTATCCGCAAGGGTTCGCCACGCCGGGCGCCGTGCGGCTGGTCGACTACTTCGCCGGAGAGGCGAGCCATGCGCAGAACTTCCACCAGGTGGCGCTCTATGCGCAGGACGATTGGCGCCTGACGCCGAAGCTCACGCTGAACCTCGGGCTCCGGTGGGATGTGAACGCCGGGTTGCTGACCGATCAGACGAACAACCGCACCATCGAGCTGCTGCAGCAGCTCGACGATCCGCGCGCACGTCAGATCACCGCGGATGCGGACCGGCTCTCGAGGTCGACTCCCAGCTGGAAGGAGTTCCAGCCGCGGCTTGGCTTTGCCTACGACCCGGTCGGCGATGGCCGGTCGGTCGTGCGTGGCGGCTACGGGATCTTCTACGATCAGATCTTCCAGAACCTGACGATCTTCTCGCTCTCACAGAGCGGTCCGGAGATCTACTCGCAGATTCTGAACCTGACGAACTCCGACGTTGGCGTCGGGCAGGCGGCGAACTTCCGATTTGGCGTGGATCCGCTGCCGCCCCCACCGGCGTTCAACTTCGCGCAGCTTCCCCGCGGATCCTTCGGCCGCATCAACGATCCGGATATGACCGACCCGCACGTCCACAAGCTGTCGATCGGCTACCAGAGGACATTCCGTGGCAGCTGGACGGCCTCGAGCGACTACGTGCACAGCCGCGGGTTCAACGAGGGACGCGTGCAGGTCATCAACCCGCAGATCCGATCGGTCTGCGATCCGGCGTTCCCCGGCTCCACGCCCGGCGATCCGCGGTGCGTGGCAGGAGCCTCGACCCGCTACTTCGACGCGGCATTCCAGGCCTCCGGGCTTGGTGCGGGCCGCCTGGGCCAGATCAACATGATTGGCATGACCAACGAGTCGAAGTTCGATTCCTGGACCACGACGGTCAGGGGCCGCGCCCGCGGTGCGCTGGTCTCGCTGAGCTACGTGCTCGCCAACTCGCGGGCGTGGGGTGGACAGCCGACCGCGTCCTACAGCGGTAACGGCATCGCTATCTCGCCGGACGATCAGTTCCGCCCGGAGGAGTGGGGGCCGACCCGCCTCGACGAGCGGCACCGCATCGTGGCCAGCGGCGTGATTGAGGTGCCGTTCGGCTTCCAGCTGTCGCCGATTGTGCAGTTCGCCTCGGCCCGGCCGTACACGCCCACGGTGGGATTCGATATCAACGGCGACGGCCAGACGAACATCGTCGATCGTCTGTGTGCAGGCGTGAGTGCGGAGAGCGTGTTCGCCGTGCGCGGCGACGTGAGCGCCATCAGGGCGCTGAACCCGAACGGATGCGCGCTGCAGCGGGTGAACTCGCAGCGCACGGGCCTTGTCGTGAATGCAGACGGCACGGTCGAGGAGCGCGCCGGGAACTTCTTCAACACCGACCTGCGGATCAGCAAGGGCTTCAACCTTCGTGGACGCTCGACGGTGAAGGTGTTCGCCGACCTCTTCAACCTCTTCAACACGGAGAACCTGTCGTTCGCGCTCCGTCCGGAGCAGAGCGCGGCCAACGTGGCGACCTCGTTCATGCAGCCGGTGTCGCTCTATGGACCCGGCTTCGGCCCGGCTGTCGGCCGGCCCTTCACGGCGTCGTTCGGGGCGCGTCTGGACTTCTGAGGGGGCGGTCTGTGGCAAACGGGGGTGGGGCGTCAGCTCCATCCCTTTTTTTGCGTACGGTTCAGGTGACCGTGTCCACAAGGCCAAACCACTGTCGCGCGCTGGCCTCCTCAGGCCATACCGCCGCCCCGCAGACCGACACATCGTCTGACAGGGTGCTCTGCCAGACCAGGTCGGCCTGAAGCGACATGTCGTTGGGGAAACGGAGCTGAAAGGTTTCGGGAAGCGCCTCGCCAGCAGCCCGGATCTCGAAGCGCACTCCCCCGTAGCTGATGTCGACGATTCTGGCGTTCTGCCCCTCGACGTCCGCACTGAGCCCTGCGACCTCCTTGCGGCGCCACCGCCGCGGCACCGCCTGAGCCGCGGGCGCACTCGCGAGCTTCTGGCGGATCAGCCCGAGGAGCTCCTCCGGATTGAAGGGTTTGACCAGATAGTCGGCCCCGCTGCGACGCGCCTCGGCCTCGAGGACCGCGTCGGCATGCCCGGTGATGACAATGGCCGGCAGGCGGTTTGGCGCGCTGATGACGAGCTGAATACCGTTGAAGGAGCCGAGCCGCACGTCTGAGATGAGCAGGTCTGGCGGCGATTCGCGGAGGATCCGCCGGGCTTCCTGGAACGTCCCGGCCGTGACCACGTCGTAGCCGGCGTCTGTCAGCATTTCCGCGAGTCCCAGCCGGGTGACCCGGTGATCGTCAACGATCAGGATGGTGGGCATGCCTCAGTCCGAATCGCCGGGGCCGTCATGGGTGCAGTTCAGCACGAGCGGCAGTCTATGACAGTATGGCCCGGTGGGCTAGAGACCTCGGCAATTTTCAGGTCGGCCTGGTTCTCCCTAGCGGCTGCGCTCGGGCTGACCTCCAACCGCGAGCACGTGATGCTGGGTCCGCCAGATCATCATCCCCTCCGATAAGGCCGGGGTGGCTAGCGTGCTCTCCGTCATGTCATTGGTGGCAAGGGGCTCGAAGGAAGGGCCTGCCTTCAGCACGAAGACGCGGCCGTCTTCACTGGCCAAGTACACCTTTCCGTCCGCGGCGACGGGGGACGAGGTGAACGCGCTCGTACCGTCCGCCAGCCGCTGCGTGAACTTCCGTTCCCCTGTCCGGCTGTCGTAAGCGGTCAGGATGCCGTTGTATGTCACGACATACAGCACGCCGCGATAGGCCAGCGGGGTAGACATGTATCCTCCGCCGCGCGGGTAGCTCCACACGACCGCGTCATTGGCGGACTCCCCCTCCTTCAGCGAGATATCGCCGGTGGCTGTCTCCCTGATCGCATACACAGGCGCCATGGTCCCGTGGGCGTTCGTGACATAGATGATCCCGTCACTTGCGACAGGGGTCGGCACAGGGATGTCTCCTCCGCCCGACAGCTTCCAGATCACCGAACCAGTCCGGAAGTCGTACGCTCCGACATGCCGCATCCCGTTGACCAGCAGTTGCGCCCTGCCGCCCACCTCGTGGAGGGTCGGCGTACCCCACGTCGGGATGTCATCGCGGGTCTGTCGCCAGAGCTCGCGTCCGTCCCTGGCGTCGAACGCGGCAAGGAAGGAGCCTTTCTGGACGTCCGCTTGAACGACCACTACCCCGTCGTGCAGAATCGGAGAGCTGCCAGTGGACCACTGCGCCTCAGGGACCTGGTAGTAGCCGGCGTCGAGGACGCCGAGATCCTTTTTCCAGAGCGGCTTGCCAGCCATGTCGAATGCATGCAGCCCCTCGGACCCGAAGAAAGCCACGATACGTTCGCCGTCCGTCGCCAGCGTCGAGTTCGCGTGTGTGGCCTTCGTGTGGCGCTTGATGACGGGAACGCCTGTGTGCGCCGTGCTCTGCCAGCGCACCGCGCCGGTCTTCTTGTCGAGTGCGTACACCCGCCATTCGTGGGGGGTGTCATCCTTCACGGGGTCGATGTTGCCGTAGAGGCCGACCTTCAGATCGGCATCCTTCCTGCCGCTGATCGCGGTGGCAACGTATACCGCGTCCCCCCAGACGACCGGGCTTCCATGGCCGAGGCCGGGCACGGGCGTCTTCCAGAGGACCCCCTTCCGGGTCGCCATGTCCCAGGTTGTCGGTGCCGGGTGCCGGTCGTCGACACCCGAGGCGCGGACGCCACGGAACTGCGGCCAGTCGACGCCGGGCCGGGGGGCGCCGGCGCCCCAGACGGTCTGCAGCAGCATCGGCGGAAGCAGAAGGATTGCTGCAAGCGAGATTTTCAAACACGGCCGCATGGCACCTCCTGATGGGAGCTTCCTATTCCTATCAAGGAGGCTCCGGCAAACTCTCCGGTCTTGCAGCGGCCGTGTAGGCGCTTACCTCGCCTGTTCGTCGCTGACCTGCGGCGAGCGCCTGCTCTTCGCCTGCACAGCCGCCCTATGCCTCGGCCAGACGGTGGGCAGGAGTCGAGGTGGCAATGGGCACCTCCACAGCAGCGGGTCCGGCAGGCACCCTATAATGGGTAGTTTAGAGTAATGGCATCCGATACCAGTACAGGACCCGTGCGCGAGGCCGACGCCCCGCTGGACTTCATCCGCAGCATCATCCTCGAAGACGTGAAGACCGGGAAGCACGGTGGCCGGGTCGCCACGCGCTTTCCGCCCGAACCCAACGGTTACCTCCACATCGGACATGCCAAATCGATCTGCCTGAACTTCGAAGCAGCCTCGGAGCTGGGCGGCACGTGC
>JACCXG010000553.1 GCA_013697225.1 Acidobacteriota bacterium | reverse complement strand
GCAACTGGGAGAGAGATTCCCGTGAAACATCTCGGAGAGACGCGCAGTGTACGCCGGCACGATCACCTGCTGCAGACGCCGGATACGTTCGTCCGCGCGCCGCTGCCTGGGATGCGCAACTGCACGGCCGTGGTACATATCTCGCGCGCCGGAGGCGCCGGGTTCACGCAGTACACCGCGGAGTTCTCCGCTGGCGGGGAGTTGCCGCCGTCTGTTGACGGCCGGTTCATCTATGTGATCGACGGGCAGTTGAACATCGGCGATCGATCCCTCGGCAGCGGCGGCTATGCCTGCCTGCCCGCGAGTTCCGAGGCCTCGATTAGAGCCGCGTCAGAAGCCCGGGCCGCAGTCATCGAAAAGCCCTACCTGCCGCTCGCCGGGACGACATCTCCTGAGCTCCTTGTCGGACACGAACCGGACGTGACACCCACCCATCTTGGCGACGACCCGGCGCTCGAAGTGCGGGCGCTCGTGCCCGAAAACGTGGCGTTCGACTTCGCGGTGAACACCATGACCTACCAGCCTGGCGCGGCGCTCGCAGGGGTCGAGATGCACGTCATGGAGCACGGCTTGCTGATGCTTGCCGGTGGGGGCATCTACCGTCTGTCGGATTCCTGGTATCCGGTGGGCGAGGGGGATTTCATCTGGATGGCGCCGTATTGCCCCCAGTGGTTCGGCGCGATCGGGAAAGTGCCGGCGAAGTATCTGATCTACAAGGACTGGAACCGCCACCCCCGATGACTGGTGTTGCCATAGCGCTGGGAGGCATCGCCGGTGCGTTCGCACGCTACGGTGCCGGAATGATGGCCAGCGGCTGGCATGCCTCTCCCTTCCCCTGGGGCACTCTCGGCGTGAACGTCGCCGGCTCGCTCGTGCTCGGGACGCTCATGCAGGTTCTCCCCTCGGCCACCGGTTCCCCTGCGGTCCGCGCAGGTCTCACCGTGGGCTTCTGCGGCGGATTCACCACGTTCAGCACGTTCGCGTACGAGACAATTGTGCTCGCGCGCGGCGGGGACCTGCCGCTGGCGGGTGCCTATGTCACAGCCAGCCTCCTCCTCGGCCCGTCAGCCGTCATGGCCGGCCTCGCGATTGGAGGGGCGTGGACTGGCCGGCGATCGCGCCTCCCCACACGGATTGCCCCGGTCGCCGAACGGCCGGCAGGCGAGGGGCCACCCTCTCAGCAGTCCGACGACGAATGACTGCCTGGATGCTTATCGCGCTCGGCGGCGCTGCCGGAGCCCTGGCCCGGTACACGCTCGCCAGACAAATCCATCAGCGCGTGGGTTCAGGATTCCCGTGGGGGACGCTCACCGTGAACGTCCTCGGCGCGTTCCTGCTGGGCCTGGTCGTGACTGGTCTCGCGGCCAGTCCGCTGCAGATCCCGCTGAGCGCGCTTCTCGCAACAGGATTTCTTGGCGACTTCACGACCTTCAGCACCTTCTCGTACGACGCCGTGATGCTGGAGCGGGAACGAGGTCCTGGACGCGCGCTGTTGTACGTAATTGGAAGCACCCTGCTCGCCGTGCTCGCGCTGCTGGCGGGCATGAGCGCGGGCGCGCTCCTGAGCTGAAGCGCCGTCACGATAAGCTAAGGGACTGCCCTCGAAGGAGACCGTTTGAACCTGCTGGAAGCCATCGTCCTCGGCATCGTCGAAGGGATCACGGAGTACCTGCCCGTCAGCTCGACCGGCCATCTGATCCTCGCCTCATCACTCATGGGGCTCACCGAACGCGTGGACAAGGACAGCCTGGATGCGTTCAACATCGTGATTCAGGGAGGGGCCATCCTGGCCGTGCTCGGGCTCTATCGCGCGCGGGTGTGGCAGATGATTCAGGGGCTGCTGGGGCGTGATGCAGTGGGCCTGCGCCTCGCGGTGAACGTCACCGCAGCGTTCATGCCCGCGGCGATTCTCGGCGTGCTGCTGGCGGGCACGATCAAGCGCTACCTCTTCTTTCCGCTTCCGGTACTCTCCGCGCTGGCGGCCGGAGGCGTCCTGATGATCGCAATCGACCGCTGGCAGGAGCGGCGATTCCAGAAGACGACGAATCCTCACGATCCGCGCACCTACACGGATCTCGAGGGGCTGCCCCTTCGGGGAGCGCTCCTGATCGGGCTGCTCCAGTGCCTGGCCATGTGGCCTGGAACCAGCCGGTCGATGGTGACGATCGTGGGCGGGATGCTGGCCGGCATGAAGCCGCGCCAGGCGGCCGAGTTCAGCTTCATCCTTGGCCTGCCGACACTCGGAGCGGCGTGCGCCTACAGCCTCTTGAAGAACCTGGCGGGGGACGCCCCGAACATGTTCGAAACTCTGGGCACCGCGCCGATGCTGGCCGGCCTGATCGTCGCGACAGTCTCGGCGGCGGTTGCGGTGAGCTGGCTCGTGAGCTTTCTGACCCGGCATGGCCTGTCGCCCTTCGGGTGGTATCGGCTCGTGCTCTGCGTGGTCATGGGTGCTCTGATCTGGCAGGGAGCCGTGACGATTTCCCCCGAGGAGGCGATCCCGGCAACACCACTAGCCTCACCAGCAAGAACCGAGTAGGGAGCGGGCCCGCAGATCGGGGGTCCCGCCGGATTCCTCCACCAACCCGGCAATAAGAGTCTCTCCGTCACCCCTGACCGGCTGCGCTCCGGCTGGACACCTCGATCCGGGCGAAGTACAATAACCAATTGCTTTTCTGCAGATTTAGGGGGGCCGGAGTCCGATGAAACGTCTGGGTTTCTGCGTCGCCCTGCTGCTGGCGATCGTGTGTGGCGTGGTCATGCACTCGGCCGGGCTCCTTCCGCGAACGGGTGAAACCGGCCGCGGCGCCGAAGCTCATCGCTACACGGCCGCCGACGTGCCTGGCCCCAGGCCCGCGGCCGTCCCCTCCGTTCCCGCCGACACCTTTCAGAAGTACTGCT
>JACCXG010000523.1 GCA_013697225.1 Acidobacteriota bacterium | reverse complement strand
GTGCGACGCTGTAGCTCGAGATCGTCCCGCTGCCGAAGTTCGCGACGAAGGCGAAGCGTCCGTCGTTGGTAATCACCACCCAGCATGTGTCCGTCTGTCCGTTCGGAACAGAACCACTGACGACCATCATCGTGCCGTCTGGATTCAGCTGATACGACGAGGCTGCGGACAGATTCGGTGCCGCGTTGAAGGCCTCGACCACCACAACCTTGCCGTCGTCGCGGAACGCCAAACTGAATGGGCGAAGACCGAAGGAGGCGTTTCGGATCGGCATCGCACTGGCGTAGCCGTCCATCCCGATGGTGAACGCGTCGATAGCGTTTTCGGGTGTCAACAAAATGTTGGTCGTCTTCTGCGGCACGAGAATGACCTGACCGTCAGGACTGAATCGAACTTCGCCGGGAACGGCAATGGGTGAGCTCAGCGCTCTGAACGAATCCGGAAGCGGCATCAAGGTACCGTCAGGAGCAATCCTGAATCCCCGGATGCCGTTGCCGGCTACCGAACCGTTCAGCACATACAGCAAATCTCCGAAGATGGTCAGGCTGAGAGGCTGGTCCCCCGCCTCTACGATCTGCAGAAACTTCAGGCGAGTGCCGTCCACTTCGAACACGGTGATGTTGTCGCTGCCAGGATTCACCGCATACAGGAAACGGTTGTCGCTACTGAGTCTCAACGGTCCCTGCGTATCTGTGTCAACTCCAATTCCAAGCCCGCGGGTGCGCACGCTACGGTTGAGACGCGTCAGGGTGCCGTCGCTCGCCCGGCTGTAGACCACGATTTCGTTGCCGGCGGTAGCATTCGTCATGGCGAAGACGGCGCCGACCGAGTCTTGTCGGAACGGGGTGTGAGGGGCCTTCTTCGCATGCTGCTGCGCCTGCGTCGCTGCGTCGGGCCCGTCTGCGAACGCCGTGTGCTGCGTCACCGCGATCATCCCGCCCGCCGCTATCGCGAGCAGCACGGCCAGGATTGATCTGCTTCTCATCTCCGTATTCATTGCACCGCTCCTGTTTCTGTCTGTACTAGTAGTCGACGGACGTTCACTGACCGCTCTTCGATCACGTGCGAGTGCCACTCGGTACCTCACGATGAGGCGCCTGACGACGAGACCTCCATGCCGCTCAACTGCACAGTCCGCGCCTGGTCGAGTGGCAGGCTCTGCGTATATTCGAGCCTGGACAACGGTAGTCGTGAGAGGTCGCGTAGCGGTGTCGAATCGGTCACGAAAGTGTCACGTCTTCAGATCTGGTCGAGGCGACCCTGCAAGGGCGTGACTTCGCGACCCATACGGCAGCCGCGCGTCACGAAGCCATCTCGGAGTGCTCACGTTCGGTCCTGTCGCCGGGGCAACGGTCGGCGGCTTCAGGTGCGGGGCTCGGCGATGCGTAGTGTGAAAATGAACGAGGCTCCGGCGTTTGCCTCGCTCCCCACGCTGAGCGGACTGCCGTGCAGATCCAGAATGCGTTTGGCGATGGCCAATCCCAAGCCGGCGCCTTCAGCCGAGTCAGCACCGGTCCCCGGCGCACGATAAAAGCGTTCGAAGATGTGCGGCAGCTCGACGGCCGAGATGCCAGGACCCGTATCGGAAACCTGGACGAGCACTCCCTCCCCGTCGGGGTGACAGAGGAGGGACACCCGTCCGCCTTTGGGCGTGTGGCGCACGGCATTCTCGATCAGGTTGACCAGCACCCGTTCTATGAGCCGGATGTCCGCTGCGACCATCGGCAAGCTCGGGCTGAGCACCCCCTGAAGCTCCACCCTTCTGCTCGTCGCGAGCAACTCGAATCGCTGGAGGACGTCCTGACCCAGCTCGCACAGCGAGAACGGCTCGACGTTCAGCTCGACTTCGCGTGCATCCAGCTTCGCGAGCTCGAACAACTCAGCGACCATCGTGCTGAGCCCTTTGCTGTGCTTCAAGGCGACTTCAAGGTAGCGCTTCTTGTCCTCCTCAGTGAGCGTGGGTGCCTTCAGGACCAGCGTCTCCAGATAACCGTGCACCGACGCCATCGGCGTACGCAAGTCGTGCGACACGTTGGCCACCAGATCTCGTCTCATACGATCCACGTCGCGAAGGCTTTGGATCTGCTCGGCGATGCGCCGGCTCATTTGGCTGAACGTGAGACCCAGGACGTCAATCTCGTCCCCCGGCGGCCCGGTCGGATCCTGCAGATCCGGCGGCGTCGAAAATCCGCCCGCGCGAAAGGACGCCATCTGGCGCGCGAGCACGGTGAGCCGCCTCGTCAACCAGTGCACGATCAGGAGCGTGGCCATCAGCCCAAGCCCTATCAGAACGGCAACGCCCCACGCGCTTGCGCGCAGCGTCCTGCTCTGGCCGACCAGTCGTAACGCGGAGCTGTACTCTTCACCTACCAGGATCACATACAGATAGCCGTCAAGGCGTGCGTCCGGGGCTACCGGCTTTCCTCCGCCAGCTCGCGTCAGCGCGGTCACAGAGAAGACCTTCTTGCCGGCCTCGCTGCGCGGGTCGTCTCCATAAATCGGCAGCGCCCCGCCGGCCAGCATCGCCGTGACCGGCTCGAGGCTGACGTGATCGCGTTTGACAGCTCCCGGCGCGGCAGAAAAGGCCAGGATGCGCCCCTCGGGATCGAGGAGGTAGATCTCGATGCTGCGATTGATGGCCATCAGCGTCCGGAACGTCTCCGCGGCGCCCGCTTTGTTGATGCGGCCATCGTTCAGCAGGATGCGCTCCGCCGCGAGGTGCTTGGCCAGATTGACGTTCAGCTTCTGGTTGACTTCCTGAAGATAGAGCTGACTCGTCCAAATCATCCAGGCGGTATAGAGGAGGCCCACCAGCAGAAAGAGGCCGAAGATGACGGCGGCCAGCCTGCCGTACAGCGTGCGAAAGATCGAGCGTCGGAGCGGAAACGGCGGCGCCTCCGCGGCCTTGTCAGACATCGCTCGGATCGCGGAACTTATAGCCCACCCCCCACACGGTCAGCACGAACCGAGGCTTGCCGGGGTCGCTTTCAATCTTCGCGCGCAGTCTGTTGATGTGCGAGTTCACCGTGTGACCATACCCGTCGTGGGAGTACCCCCAGACCACGTCCAGGAGCTGTGCGCGCGTGTACACGCGCCCGGGATGGGAGGCGAAGCATAGCAGCAGATCGAACTCCTTGGCGGTGAGGGTCACGAGAGAGCCCGCCAGACTCACCGCTCGGCGATCGACGTCGATCTCGAGCTCGTCGAGCTTCAGCACGGTTTGAGGTAGCGGCGCGTCACGTCCCGAGTAGGCGGCCCGCCGGAAGAGCGCCTTAACACGGGCCAGCAACTCTGGAACGCTGAAGGGCTTGGTGAGGTAGTCATCCGCACCAAGCTCGAGCCCCACCACCCGGTCGAGTTCCGTGGACCGTGCCGTCAGCATCAGGACGGGAGTGTAGATATGTTGCTGTCGGAGAGCCCGACAGACGGCCAGACCGTCCAGGCGCGGCAGCATGATGTCGAGCACGATCGCGTCGTAGGAACGCACCACCGCGGCGTCGAGCCCCGAGGCGCCGTCATGCGCCACGTTCACCTCACAGGGCAAATCGCGGAGGTGCAGTTCGACCAGGTGTGCAATGTCTGGATCGTCCTCGACGACGAGCACGCGATGAGTCACATCGGCGCGAGTGTTCCTCGGAGGAAGCCGCAGGGCGAAAGGCGGAGTCGGCTCGGGACGGACCTTGGGGGTCGAGAGCCCGTGCGCCCGCTTGGAGTCCAGCATGGAGCACCGCCATGCAAGCGAGCTGACGGCGGGGCGTCGCAAGTATCACTTTTCCGTCACGAACGGTGATCAGCCGGCGTCTTTCCCCCAAGCCAGTTCTATGCCGCTGCTGCTAGGCGTCTGGCCCCCCCACGCGGGGCGCACGTGCCGTCCACCGGTACCGGATCAGTCGGCCAGGCATGACATGTCCGGCGGCGGCAGCATGCAGCCGCATCCGGACAGTGAGAACGGGCTCTCCTCGTCGATATCCAGACGATGACTCCGACGCGCGCCTCGACGGCCCCCGGGTGGGTCTTCGGGCCAACGGTCGTCGAATGCCGACCTGTGCCGACAGAGGCAAGCGAACCAGGTAAGATCTCTGACGAGGTGAGCCCGTGGAAGAGATGACTGGGATTGTTCGCGTGCCGGTGCTTTTCGTCAACGCCTACCTCGTCGAGACCAACGGTGGCTTTGCCCTCGTCGATAGCGGCTTGCGCGGCATCGGTGCCACGTTAATCCGTGCCGCCGTCGAGGCACGGTTCGGCCCACGTGCGCGGCCGGGCGCCATCGTCCTCACGCATGGGCATTTCGACCATGCGGGATCTGCGCGTGCCCTG
>JACCXG010000516.1 GCA_013697225.1 Acidobacteriota bacterium | reverse complement strand
CGATATATCCGCCGGCTCGCCAAGATCCGCCGGCTGGAGGAGCGGGCCGCCCGCGAATAGCCATGCTCGACGCTCAGGATCTGCAGCGGCTGATCGAGATCATCACCGAGGAGGTGATTGCCGCCGGGCGAACGGGAACGGTTACGACGCGCTGCGCCTGTCATGCGGTCGGAAACGACTGCTGTCCGGATCGCCTGCGCGTGGTGCTCGACGCGGGTGCCACCAGGCTCGGGTTGCACGCTGAAGGTGCGCTTCCATCCGGAGTGGCCGGTGTAATCGACCACACGTTGCTCAAGGCTGATGCCACGCGCGCCGAGATCGAGAAGCTGTGCCGCGAGGCGGCCGAGTTCCATTTCGCAACCGTCTGCGTCAACCCGGCCTGGGTCGCCCATGCGGCCCGGCTGCTGCGGGGCAGCGCCGTCGGGGTCTGCTCCGTTGTCGGCTTTCCGCTCGGCGCCACGACAGGCGACGTCAAGCAGTACGAGACCCGGCGGGCCATCTACGACGGCGCGACGGAGATCGACATGGTCATCAACGTGGGGGCGCTCAAGTCCGGCGATCTGCGGACCGTGGAGCGCGACATCGAGGCAGTCGTGGAGCCCTGCCGCCAGTGCGGGGTGACGAGCAAGGTGATCATCGAAGCGGCACTGCTGACCGATGACGAGAAGGTCACTGCCTGCACTTTGTCGAAAGCCGCAGGCGCCGATTTCGTGAAGACATCCACCGGATTCGGCCCGGGCGGCGCGACCCCCGCCGACGTGGCGCTGATGCGACGCACGGTCGGCGTCGAGATGGGGGTCAAGGCGGCCGGAGGCGTTCGCGATCTGGAGGGGCTGAAGGCCATGGTTGCGGCCGGTGCCTCCCGGGTTGGCGCGAGCGCCGGCGTCAAGATCGTGCAGGAGTCGAAGGGGCAGAGCGGCGCGGGCGCCGCACCCTCCGGCTACTGAGCCCCCTCCCTTTCCGGGCGGATACTCACGACCCGCTGCGGGAAGGGAATCTCGATCCCCTCGCGGTCGAGCCGCATCTTGAGCCGGCGCCGAAATTCCCGTCCGACCTCCCACTGCTTCAAGGGCATTGTCCGGATACGCATCTTCATGATGACGGCGGAGTCTGCAAAGGCGTCCACCCCGAGCACCTCCACGGGCATGAGGATCCAGGGGGCGAACACGGGATCTGCCTGGAGGTCCGCGCCAACCTCGCGCAGCACGGCGGCCACGCGGTCCGGATTCTCCCGGTACGAGATTCCCAAATCGATCACGTAGTACGAGAAATCCTTGCTGCGGTTGGCAAGGGTCTGGATCGCGCCGTTGGGGAACACGTGCACCGTGCCTTCCACATCCCGAAGCACGATGGTTCTGAGGTTGATCGCCTCGACGAGCCCCCCGGTGCCGTTGATGGCGGCGACATCTCCGACCCGGACCTGATCCTCGAGGATGAGGAAGAAGCCGCTGATGATGTCCCTGACCAGCGTCTGCGCGCCGAAGCCCACGGCGAGCCCCACGATGCCGGCGCCGGTCAGGACCGGCGCGATGTCGACCTGGACCTCCCTGAGCACCATCAGCAGGGCAATAGCTGTCACGCTGACCGTGACGACGTTCGTCATGACGGTGCCGAGTGTGCGCGCGCGCTTGGCGCGCTCGAGAGCGTCGAGTCCGGTGAGGGCGTTCAGCTCGAACTCGAAGCGGCTCACCAGCAGGGTCGTCGTGCGGATTGCCGCGTACGCAAGGATGATGATCAGAACGACGCGAAGGCCGGGCCCGAAGGCCCAGCTCTCGAGACGGCTCAGGTTGACGCCGGTCCGCGGCTGGAGACCCACGAGCTCGAAGGCGGGGAACACCAGAATCCCGGCCAGGAGAATGAAGGCGGCGATGCCCACGAGCCGCAGCGGCCCTCGCACGCCCGGACTGCTCTGTGCGATGGTGTCGCGCACGATGGCACGGATGCCGGCGGCCGCAAGCCGCCGCGCCAGTCGTGCACCGAGCCACGCGAGGAGGATCGTCGGTATGACGGCAGCAACAACGAGGTGCCAGGCGACGTAGCCGTCGAATATCAGGTTCGTGAACATCAATCCGATCCCTTGTCACGCCCGCGACGCGGCGCGCGTCGGCAGGATACCAGACGTGCATCCTGCCTGCCCGCGGCAGAGGCCATGCTCGCGCATGTGAGGCGTGTGCCTGCTGCGGGGGCGGAACCGTCAGCCCCGCGCTTCGGCGAGCGCGGGAAGTTCCCGCGCCGCCGCAGGATGTAGCGGGATCCGGAGAATCGCACGGCATCCCCGACCGTCGTCCCGGTTCTCGAGCACGAGCGCGCCCCCGTGTGCCTCCGCAATCTGACGGCTCAGGACCAGGCCAATACCCGAGCCTCCGGGCTTGGTGGTGAAGAAGGGAACGAACAGGTTTCCGGTGTTCGACAGGCCGGGCCCGTCGTCTTCGACCCAGAGCTCCAGCAGGGCGGGGGAAGAACCTGGCATCCGCCTCCACCCCACTCGTACCTCACCGCCTGTCTCGCGGGCAGCATCCACGGCGTTGCGAATCAGGTTGATGAAGAGCTGCTCGAGCTGATCCCCGTCGCCGTGCACCGTGAGGGGAGGGCCGGGGATCACCTGGATGTGGTGAGCCTTTTCGAGGGTGGCGACGCGGTCCACGAAGGCGCCCACCTCGAGTGGGCCGAGGCGGGGCGGGGGCAGCCTGGCGAGGCGCGCATAGGCGCTCATGAACCGGCTGAGCGCCTCGGATCGGGACGCGATGACGCTGAGCCCGCGTTGCACGTCCTCACGCCAGTCGTCGGGCGGCGGGTCACGATCGATGATCGTCGCGAGGCTTCCGGCGATTGATTTGATCGGCGCCAGCGAGTTGTTCATCTCGTGCCCGATCACCCTGATCAGACGCTGCCAGGCCTGGCGCTCTTCCTCCCGGAGCGGCTGGCTGAGATCGGACACGACGAGGAGCTCGTGCGGACGGCCTCCCTGGCGAAAGAGGCTCCGGCGTATCTCCCAGCGGCCGACGCCGCCGGGGAACGCCGTGTTGATCACCCTTGGAGCTTCCCCGGTCAGGCACTCGGAAAGCCCGATAGCACCGGCGTCGTGCCCCAGGAGCCGCTCGGCTGGTCTGTTGAGGAGCCGGGTTCCGGCGCGGTTCACGAACTTGAGCTCCTGCTGTTCGTCGAAGGTGAAAACGGCAACGTCGATCTCCGCCATCACCTTCCGGAGAAGCGTCGTGGCCTCGAGTGCGTCCAGCCGCTGGTGACGCAGCGTTTCGACGAGCGCGTTCACCTCGATCATCACCTCGCCGAGCGGATCTCCCCCACGTGCGCCGCGGGCGCGAATCGAGAAATCCCCTTCGCCGAGGGCGGCAAGCAGGTTCGACAGCGTCTGCAACGGGAGGACGACACGCTCGCGCAGCGCGAACGCAAAGCCAAGGCAGACGCTGACGATGACGACCGTGAGGGTCCACTGGACCTTCGGGGTGTAGTCACCCGTCCAGAGAAAGAGCAGGGAGATCCCCGCCCCGGGCAGCGCCGAGGCCAGCGCCATGAGCAGGATACGCCGATCGTGGCTGATACGCGGATGTCGCGGAACGGTCATGAGGTCCGAGCGCCCCGCTTCGCGGCGTGCCCTGTCCTGGAAGACGAGGGAGGTGGACTCCCTCCGGCTCGTGCGAGTTCCAGTGTAAGCCAGTTTCCGGAGGCGGGACGCGGGCTGCCGGTGCGATCAGAGCCCGTAACGCTGGAG
The DNA here is from genome assembly GCA_013697225.1 of Acidobacteriota bacterium. GTDB lineage: Bacteria > Acidobacteriota > Vicinamibacteria > Vicinamibacterales > 2-12-FULL-66-21 > JACCXG01. Next base: position 2,075 of record JACCXG010000516.1, on the reverse strand, counting down.
GCGGCGGTACAGTGCGCTCCGGCTCAGGCCCAGGGCTTTGGCAGCCTGGCTGACGTTGCCGTCGTACCGCGTCATGGCCTTCTTGATCAGGAAGCACTCGACGTCTTCGAGGCTCATGTCCTCCAGCCTGCCGCCGGCACCATCCCTGGACGTCCGGAGCCCGAGGTCCGTGGACTTGATCATCGGCCCTTCGGACATGAGCACGGCACGTTCCATCGCGTGCTCCAGCTCGCGCACGTTGCCCGGCCAGGGGTGCTCGAGCAGGTGCTGCATGGCGCCGCTCTCGAATCCGCTCAGGCGCTTGCGATAGCGCTGGGCGTGCTGGCGGAGGAAGTGCTGGGCGAGCAGGGGAAGATCCTCCCGGCGCTCCCTGAGCGATGGGACACGGATCTCGATGGTGTTCAGCCGGAAGAGCAGATCCTGCCTGAACTTCCCGGCAGAGACCTCCTCGTTCACGTCCGCGTTGGTGGCGGAGATGATGCGGGTGTCCACCCGCCGGGTCCGGGAGGAGCCCAGGCGCTCGAACTCTCCGGTTTCAATCACGCGCAGCAGTTTCGCCTGCTGGCTCAGTGGGACGTTCGCGATCTCGTCGAGGAACAGTGTGCCCTGGTCGGCCAGCTCGAACCGCCCCACGCGATCTGCCTTGGCATCGGTGAACGCGCCACGGACGTGGCCGAACAACTCGCTCTCGAATACCCCCTCGGAGACGCCGCCGGAATTGACGACCACCATCGGGCGCGAGGCGCGAGGGGAGACGCTGTGAAGAGCCCGGGCGACCACTCCCTTGCCCGTGCCGTTCTCACCGAGCACGAGGACGTTCGCGTCGGACGGCCCGACGCGGGAGATCACCTGCAGCACGTTCCGCATTGCCGACGACTCGGCAACGAGGTTGGGTATGCCCTCGGCGCGGAGCAGGGAGTTCTCGGCCTCGAGCCGTTGTCCCTTCCTGAGCGCCTGGCTCAGCTCCATCTGCGTCCGGATGATGGCCAGGAGGCGTGCATTGTCCCAGGGCTTCTGGATGAAGTCCCGCGCGCCGCGGCGCATGGCTTCCACCGCGACATCCACGCTCCCCCAGGCCGTCATCACCACCACCGGGAGCGTCGGATCGACCGCCTGGATGTGCGAGAGGAGGTTGAGCCCCTCCTCTCCCGACGTCGTGTCGCGTGCGTAGTTCAGATCGATCAACGCGACGTCGAACTCCCGTGCTTCGACCGCCGCAAGGACCCCCGCCGGGGAAGACGCGGTTTCGATCTGGAAGCCCTCCGCCTTGAGCAGCAGCCGGAGCGCCTCGAGGACGTCCGACTGATCGTCGGCAGTGAGCACCCTCGGACCCGTCTGGCCGCTACGCGTGCGCAGGGGGTCCGGCGCGAGGCGGTCTCTCGAATGTTCGGTGATCACGCGTTCCTCACCTCGGGCACGCCTCAGTGCTCAATGGTGAAGCCGCTCTCTTCAAGCTCCTTCTCCGCACGGCGGCTGCCATCCTCCTCGAGCACCCGGCCGTCGAACAGGTGAATCGAGCGGTCGGCATGACGCGCATACCGCGGGTCGTGCGTGACCATGCAGATCGTCGCACCCTCGCGGTGAAGCTCCCGCAGAAGCTCCATCACCGCCTCGCCATTCTTCGAGTCCAGGTTTCCCGTCGGCTCGTCGGCAAGGAGGATGGACGGGGAGCCGGCGACGGCGCGCGCCACGGCGACGCGCTGCTGCTGACCGCCGGAGAGCTGGCTGGGGAGGTGCTTGGCGCGGTGTGCCATGCCGACCCTCTCGAGGGCCGCCATCGCGCGTTCCTTGCGCTCGGCGGACTTCATCCCGCGGTAGGTCAGCGGCAGCTCCACGTTCTCGTACACGTTGAGGTCGCCAATCAGGTTGAAGCTCTGGAAGATGAATCCGATCTCCCGGTTGCGCACCCGCGCGCGCTCGGAGAGCGGCAGGTCGGCCACAGACTTTCCGTTCAGGATGTACTGCCCCTCGGTCGGGGAGTCGAGCAGGCCGAGAATCGACAGCAGCGTGGACTTGCCGCAGCCGGATGGCCCCGCAATGGCGATGTACTCTCCGCTCCGGATCTCCAGGTGGAT
>JACCXG010000497.1 GCA_013697225.1 Acidobacteriota bacterium | reverse complement strand
GCGAGCGTGCTTGGCGCGGACGTCTTCAGCACGGACGGTCGCTTCATGGAGCAGATCGTGGGCGACCTGCTGCGGACGCGTCACCTCACGCTTGCAGCCGCCGAATCCTGCACCGGCGGGCTCCTGCTCTCGCGCCTGACCGATGTGCCTGGCAGCTCGAGCTATGTGCGTGGTGGCGCGGTCCTGTACAGCAACGAGATGAAGACGTCGGTGGCCGGAGTCCCCGGTGCGCTGATTGCGGCCCACGGAGCTGTGAGCGAGCCTGTGGCAATCGCGATGGCGGAGGGCATCCGCGAGCGCACGGGCGCGGACGTCGCGGTGGGGATCACAGGGATCGCGGGTCCTGGCGGCGGCACTCCACAGAAGCCGGTGGGCACGGTGGCCGTGGCGGTCGTGGCGCCCGGGGGCTCCGTCCGCGTCCGGACGTTCTCCTTCCCGGGCGGGCGGGCGCAGGTCAAGTTCCACGCGACACAAGGTGCGATGGACATGGTGCGCCGGGCTCTCCAGGGCCTCTGATCTGCACCCGCCGATGAGGGTATCTCTTGGCGTCGACATCGAGAGCACGTCAAGGCTGCGGCGCCTTCCCGTCCTCGGGAGCGCCTCGTGTGTTCTGGATCGGCGTGACGCACGGCGGCGCGGCCATAACGGCCCTCCACGCGCAGGCCGCCGCACGGCTGGCGGCGCTCGGGTTCCTCCCCGAGGGGCGCGGTTACACCGCCCACCTGACGATCGGCCGGGTGAAGGATCCCGGCCGCGCGAAACCTCGCGGACTGCGCGAGCCCCTGCACGCAGTGCCCGCTGACTGCGGAACGTCCCGCATCTCAGCGCTCACACTCTTCCGGAGCCGGCTGTCTCCCCGCGGGGCGGCCTACGAGCCCCTCCTGCGAGTACCATTGAGAGAGTGAGCGTAGTGAATGTGGTCCATTGTCAACTCCCAACTCCCAACTCCCAACTTCCAACTTCCAACTCCCAAACTCCCAACGCCAATTCCCGCTTGCGCTGCTACCCGCTCCCTGATGCGAGTTCAGCTTCTGGTTGGCCGTCGTTGGGAATTGGGAGTTGGGCGTTGGGAATTGGGCGTTGGGCGTTGCCGCCGGCGCGCTTCCCGCTTCCCGCTTCCCGCTGCGTGCTACCCGCTCGCGGATGCGAGTCGAGCTCTTGGTCGTTGGCCGTTGGGAGTTGGGAATTGGGAGTTAGCAATTCATCATTGGGAGTTGGGAGTTGGGAATTGGGAGTTGAGCTTGCTGACCCCCAGGTGATCTGATGTGGCAGATCGTGCTCGGCTATCTCGCCGGATCCCTCCCGTTCGCCTATCTGCTCGCGCGGCGGGCCGGCATCGACGTCCGCCGGGCGGGGAGTGGAAACGTTGGCGCGGCAAACGTGTTGCGGACGACCGGCCCATGGCGCGGCGTGGTGGTGATGAGCCTCGATGTGGCCAAGGGGGTGCTCGCGGTGGTGCTGGCGACCGTGACGAACGCGGGCGCAACGCTCACCGCCCTTGCGGCCGCCGCGGCCATCGTCGGGCACATCTATCCGGTCTGGCTGCGCTTTCACGGTGGTAAAGGGGTGGCTGTTGCGGCCGGCGTGTTTGCCGTACTGATGCCGCTGGCGACGGCTCTGGCGGCAACCCTCTTCCTGGTAATCGTCATGGCCACCCGCTACGTGTCGCTTGGCTCGATTGCCGCCACTGTCGCGCTCCCCCCCGCTGCGTGGCTCACAGGAGAGCCCGCTGCCGTGGTGGCCGCGGCGGCAGGCACCGGGCTGCTGATTCTGTTCCGGCACCGTGGGAACATCCGCCGCCTCCGTGCAGGAACCGAGCGGCGCATGGGCGTCCGCGCATGACATCGCCCGTGCGCTGCGCGGTTCTGGGGGCGGGCAGCTGGGGCACGGCCCTGGCCATTCACCTGGCGCGGGTCGGCCACGACGTGGCCCTCTGGGCCCGAGACGCGATGCTCGTGGACGACATGAACGGGATGAGGATGAACCCGCGATACCTCGCCACGTCTCCACTGCCAGCGCTCGTCCGCCCGACGGCATCCCTGCCCGCGGCGCTCGAGGGAGCAGCGTTCGTGGTTTTTGCGGTGCCCTCCCACGGAATGCGCCGTGTGGTCCAGGACGCAACCCCGCTGCTGGTTCCCGACGCCGTGCTGGTCAGCGCCGCGAAAGGGCTGGAGTCCGGCTCGCTCGCCCGGATGTCGCAGGTGGTCGCGGAAGAATGCGGCCGGTTGCACCCCGTGGTCGTGCTCTCCGGTCCCAGCTTCGCGCTGGAGGTGGCTCGAGGCCTGCCTACCGCCGTCCTCGTGGCGTCGGACGACGCCCTTGCCGCGACGGCCGTGCAGGAACGCTTCCGCGGTCCGACTTTCCGGCTGTACGCCAGCGATGACGTCACGGGAGTCGAGGTAGGCGCTGCTCTGAAGAACGTCATTGCCATCGCTGCCGGTGTGGTGGAGGGGACCGGCCTTGGCAACAACGCCATGTCGGCGCTGATCACGCGGGGGCTCGTGGAGATCTCGCGACTGGCCTGCGCCGAAGGTGGACGGCGCGACACCCTGGCGGGGCTCAGCGGACTCGGGGACCTGGTGCTGACGTGCACGGGGGACCTGAGTCGCAATCGCCACGTGGGCATCGAGCTCGGCCGGGGCCGTTCTCTGGACGAGATCCTGAACGAGTTGCGAATGGTGGCCGAGGGGGTGCGGACGACGGGCGCGGCGCTTGCGCTTGGGCAGCGGCACGGAATCGAGCTGCCGATTACGGCGCAGATGGCCGCTGTGCTCGAAGGCCGCCGCACGCCTCGTGAAGCCGTTGAAGCCCTGATGGTGCGCCCCCAACGGCAGGAAAGCGAAGTGCGGTAACGCGGGGAGGATGATGGGGTTTTTCGAGAGAATCAAGGACTCGCTTGCGCGGACCACGCAACAATTCGCGGAGCGGTTCGAAGAGGTCGTCCAGGGGGCGGATTCGCCGGAGGGGCGGACGCGGCCGGTTGACGTCGATACGATCGAGGCGCTCGAGGAGGCGCTGATTTCAGCCGACGTAGGGGTGGCGGCTGCCGCGCGGATCGTCGAAGCGGTCAGCGCGAAGAAGGACCGCGGGCAATCGCTTCGGGCGCTGGTCCGCACCGAGATCCTGGCAATCCTCCAGCGTGCGGCCAGCCCCCCGCCCGATGGTCAGCGCCCGCACGTCGTGCTCGTCGTCGGGGTCAACGGCACGGGAAAGACCACAACGGTGGGGAAGCTCGCCCGCCTGAGTAAGGATTCGGGCCTGACACCGCTCATCTGCGCGGCCGATACGTTCCGCGCCGCGGCTGTCGAGCAGCTGGAGGTCTGGGCCACGCGAGCCGGCGTCGACTTCATTCGCGCGCGCGCGGGAGCCGATCCGGCCGCCGTGGTGTTCGATGCCATTGCCGCCGGGAAGGCCCGCGGCCGTGACCTCGTCCTCGTAGATACCGCCGGCAGGCTGCACACGCGGACGAACCTGATGACAGAGCTCGACAAGATCCGCCGGGTGGCGGCCCGGGAAGTCGAGGGTGCGCCGCATGAGGTGCTCCTGGTCCTTGACGCGACGGTGGGTCAGAACGGGTTGAACCAGGCACGGGAGTTCATGAGCGTCGCCGGCGTGAACGGGATCATCCTGACGAAGCTGGACGGCACGGCAAAGGGGGGGATTGCCGTGGCCATCGCGCACGACCTGCAGCTCCCAATCCGCTACGTGGGCGTGGGCGAAGGGATCGACGATCTGATCCCGTTCTCGCCCCAGGAATACGTGGACGCGCTGTTCGAGGAGAAGTGGTAGCGCGCGACGCCTTCTACATGTCCCAGGCGCTCGCCCTGGCGGAGCGGGGGCGCGGGCGCACCAGTCCGAATCCGATGGTGGGAGCGGTGGTCGTCGATGGCGAAGGGGTGGTCGTCGGCCGCGGGCTGCACCACGTCGCAGGCGGTCCCCACGCGGAGGTCTACGCCCTGCAGGATGCAGGGGAGCGGGCCCGCGGAAGCACCCTCTACTGCACGCTCGAGCCCTGCTGCCACACCGGGAAAACGGGGCCCTGTGCGCCGCTCGTCGTGCGGGCAGGCATTGCACGGGCCGTAATCGCCGTGGGTGACCCGAACCCGCTGGTGGCGGGTCGCGGCCTGGCGCATCTGCGCGCGCATGGTGTGGATGTGACCGTGGGCGTGCTCGCACATGCGGCCGAGCGTCTGAACGGGCCGTTCTTCACGGTCATTCGCCGGCGGCGTCCGCTGGTCACCCTCAAGGTCGCACTCAGCCTGGACCGGAAGGTCGCCGCCGGGCCGGGCCAGAGAACCCCGCTGACAGGTGCCGCCGCAAACCGCCTGATCCACCGCGATCGGGCAGAAGTGGACGCCATTGCCGTGGGATCCGGTACGGTTCGCGCTGACGATCCGCTTCTCACCGCGCGTGGGGCCTTTCGCGCCAGGCCGCTCACACGCGTCGTCTTCGATCGCTCTCTTCGCACGCCCCCCGCAGCCCGGCTCCTGTCAACCCTCGAGGCAGGTCCGGTAATATTCGTCTGTACGGCTCTTCCGGACCCGGATCGGCGTCTTAGAAGAGAGGCTCTTCGGGCTGCCGGTGCGATCGTCGAGGTTGTGGATGCCGCAGGCGGGCAGTTCCTCGAGGAAGCTCTGTCGCGAATGGTGGCTCGTGGCGTGACGTCGCTCGTTCTCGAGGGAGGCCCTACGGTGCACAGGGCCGCGTGGCAGGCCGGCGTTGTGGATCGCCTGCAGGTCTTCACGACGCCGCGGCGGCTCGGTCCTGAAGGTGTGCCGTGGCTCGCGGAGTCGGAACTCCGTCTGGCCGACCTCGTTGACGTCCGGATTGTGCGGCTGGGAGAGGATCTGATGACGGAAGGCTATGTTCACGGGACTGGTTGAGTCGCTCGGCGAGGTCACCGAGGTGAACCGGACGGCCGGAGGACTCCGCCTGGGGCTGAGCACCGAGCTGGCGACCCAGCTCGCGGACGGCGACAGCCTGGCCGTCAATGGCGTCTGCCTGACCGTCGTATCCACGAACGGGCGCGGGATCTACGCCGACGTGTCACCGGAGACGTCCCGCGTCACGACCTTCGGCTCCATTGCGGACGGAGCAATCGTGAACCTGGAGCGTCCCCTGCGTGCGGACGCCCGGCTTGGAGGCCATTTCGTGCAGGGGCATGTCGATGGCACCGGCGTGATCGAGGACCTGCGGCAGGACGGGGACTCCTACTGGCTGACCGTGACGTTTCCACCCGCGTTGGCACCAGCAATCGTCCGGAAGGGATCGATCGCCGTGGACGGCATCAGTCTGACCGTCGCCAGTGTCGATGAGCGGCGCTTCGACGTGCAGATCATTCCGTACACGTGGGCGGAGACGAACCTCCACACTCGCGAAGCGGGGCAGGCCGTCAATCTGGAGTGCGACATTCTGGGCAAGTACGTCACGCGCGCGCTCGAACTCACCGGCCTCGGAGCGAAGACAGGTCCGCAATAATTCATGCCGAGCAAAGGGAGCACTCGCCGCAAATCGGTGTTCGCGCCGATTGAGGACGCCATCGCAGCCATCCGCCACGGCGAGATGATCGTCGTCGTCGACGACGAGGATCGTGAAAACGAGGGGGACCTCACCATCGCCGCTGACAAGATCACCCCCGAGGCGATCAATTTCATGGCGAAGTACGGTCGCGGGCTGATTTGCATGCCCATGACCGAGGAGCGTCTCGCCGAGCTCGACATCCCGCAGATGGTGGCGCAGAACACGGCCCAGTTTCATACCGCCTTCTGTGTGTCGATCGAAGCCAAGGGAGTGACGAGCACCGGGATTTCCGCAGGCGACCGCGCCGCGACGGTTCTCGCGGCTATCGATCCCGGCACCCGGCCGTCAGACCTGGCGCGCCCCGGCCACATGTTCCCGCTGAAGGCCCGCACCGGAGGCGTGCTGGTTCGAGCCGGGCAGACCGAAGCCGCCGTGGACCTCGCGCGCATTGCGGGGCTCTACCCGGCGGGTGTCATCTGCGAAATCATGAATGACGACGGGACCATGGCACGTGTGCCTGAGCTGACGCGCTTCGCGAAGCGGCACAAGCTGCTCATGATCACCATCGCAGACCTCATTCAGTACCGCATGCGTACCGAAGCGCTCGTGAAGCGAGTGGCTGCCGCATCGCTGCCGACGACCCACGGGGACTTCCGGGTCATCGCTTACGAGAGCGTCATCGACCGGGAGACGCATGTCGCGCTGGTGAAGGGGGACATCGGCGTGGGGGACAACGTCCTGGTCCGCGTCCACTCCCGGTGCCTGACCGGAGATGTCTTCGGGTCCATGCGCTGCGACTGCGGGCCGCAGTTCGACATTGCCATGCAGCGGATTGCCGAAGAGGGCAGAGGCGTCCTGCTCTACCTGAACCAGGAAGGGCGGGGTATTGGCCTGGCCAATAAGATCCGGGCCTACGAGCTGCAGGATCAGGGGTTCGACACCGTGGAGGCCAACGAACGCCTCGGCTTCAAGGCCGACCAGCGGGATTATGGCATCGGAGTCCAGATCCTGCGGGATCTCGGGGTCCGGTCGATGCGCCTGCTGTCGAACAATCCACGCAAGCTCGTCGGTATCGAAGGCTATCAGCTCTCTGTCGTCGAATGGGTCCCGCTCGAGATTCCTCCTTCGGTGCATACGCGGGCCTACCTGAAGACCAAGCGCGACAAGCTCGGGCACAAGCTGACTTTCGCCGAGGATCTGCCGGAACTGCCATGAGCGGGCCGGGGCGTTTCGCATTTGACGCACCCGGCGCCGCTCGGCTACCATAACCGTTTGCAGATGAACCGGTTAGCGCCGTGATCCGCCATGTCGGCCGGTCCGCACGGAAGACGACGATTGAGCCATGTTTGATTCACTGAGCGACCGCCTCCAGGGCGTGTTCCGCTCGCTTCGCGGCGAAGCACGGCTCACCGAAGTGACCGTCGAGGCAGCCCTGCGTGAGATTCGCATGGCGCTGCTCGAGGCGGACGTGAACTTCAAGGTCGTGAAGGCCTTCATCGACCGGGTGCGCGACAGGGCGGTCGATCAGGAGGTTCTGAAGAGCCTCACGCCTGCGCAGCAGGTCGTGCGGATCGTCCGCGACGAGATGCTGGCGTTGTTCGGCGACACCCAGGGGGGGCTGCCGACGGTTCAGGCGCGTCCGCGGGTGATCCTCCTTCTCGGTCTGCAGGGGTCGGGGAAGACGACCACCACCGGCAAGCTCGGGCGATGGCTGGCGAAGCAGGGACGCCACCCGCTGGTCGTGTCGACCGACGTCCGCCGGCCGGCCGCCATCGAGCAGCTCTCGGTGGTCGGCAAGCAGGCCGGCGTCCGTGTGTACGATCCGGCGGGCGAGATGGATCCGGTGGCGCGCGCAAGCGGCGCGCTTGCCGACGCCAGGAACAGCGGCTTCGATGTCCTCATCGTGGACACCGCCGGCCGGCTGCACATCGATGACGATCTGATGGACGAGCTTCGTGCCATCAAGGCCGCCGTCGACCCCTCGGACCTGCTCTACGTGGCGGATGCGATGACCGGGCAGGACGCCATCAAGAGCGCCGGGGAGTTCAACAGGCGGATCGGGATCACCGGCGTCGTGCTCTCGAAAATGGACGGCGACGCCCGGGGGGGCGCGGCACTCTCGGTCGTCGGCGTCGTGGGCGTGCCCATCGCCTTTGTCGGCAGCGGCGAGCGCCTGCAGGATCTCGAGCCCTTTCACCCCGATCGCGTCGTATCCCGCGTGCTGGGCATGGGTGACGTGCTGTCGCTCATCGAGAAGGCGGAGGAGGCGGTCTCCCAGGAGGACGCCGAGAAGCTGGAACGCAAGATCCGGAATAACGAGTTCACGCTCGAGGATTTCCGCGATCAGCTGCGCACGATCAAGAAGATGGGCCCGCTCGAACAGATTCTCGGGATGATCCCCGGCTTGGGGAACCTGAAGGAGCTCACCGCCAATCGCGAGAAGGTCGACGAAGGCCAGCTCTCGCGAGTGGAGGCGATCATCAATTCGATGACGGTGAAGGAGCGGAGGAACCACCAGCTTCTGAACGGCAGCCGCCGGAAGCGGATTGCGAAGGGGAGCGGTACGTCGGTGGAGGAGGTGAACCGCCTCCTCAAGCAGTTCGTGCAGATGCAGAAGATGCTGAAGCAGCTTGGCGGGATGGCGGGACTCGGCGGCGGCGGAAAGAAGAAGATGCGCGGCCTCGCAGGGATGAAGGGGCTGATGAACAGATAACCGGGGCACTGCCACCGGGGATGGGACGACTGAGCTGCGAGGCGGGAAGCTCGTAGCAGGAAGCAGGAAGCTGGGAGTTGAGATGGTAGCAATTCGTCTGAGACGTACGGGTTCGAAGAAGCGGCCGTTCTACCGCATCGTGGTCACCGATTCGCGCGCGGCGCGTGACAGCAGCTTCGTCGAAGTGCTGGGGTACTACAATCCACGCACCAATCCCGAGACGCTGAGCGTGAAACGGGATCGGCTGGAACACTGGATCAAGGCAGGCGCACAGCCGTCCGATACGGTCCGAACGCTGGTGGCCCGCATGCCCGCAGCCCCCCCTGCCGAGGATGCGCCGGTCACAGCCGAGCCCGTGGCGCCGCAGCCGTCCGCCTCGTGAGCCGCGCAAAGAGGGTCGTCGAGGTCGTTACCCGGGCGCTGGCCGACAGTCCGGAGGCCGTGAAGGTGACCGAAGGCACCCACCAAGGCCAGACAGTTCTGGAGCTGTTCATGGCCCCTGGCGACTTGGGGCGTGTGATCGGCCGGCAGGGACGGACGGCAGCCGCTGTGAGGACACTGGTCTCTGCGACGGCGGAGCTCGAAGATATGAAGGTGACGCTGGAGTTCAGGGACCGCCCCTGAGCCGGCGAATTCGCGGCCGGCGCCGCGGCGTACCACCCATCCATGGAAGATCTCGTCCTCGTTGGGCGCATCGCGCGGGCTCATGGGAACAAAGGGCAGGTGATCGTCAACACTGACACCGACTTCCCGGACGAGCGGTTCCGGCCCGGTGAAGTGATGCTCGTGGGGGCGGCAGCCACCCCGCGCACGATCCGTGATGTCCGGTTTCAACAGGGGCGTCCGATCGTGACGTTCGACGGCGTCGAATCGATGGACGACGCGGAAGCGCTGGCCGGCTCGGAGCTGTGGATTCCCTCTGACCGGCAGGAGCCGCTGCCGCCGGGCACCTTTTACCACCACGACCTGATTGGCTGTGAGGTGCGCGATTCGAAGGCAGGGGTGATCGGCCGGGTGACGGCAGTCGAGGGGACGATGGAGATGAGCCGGCTCGTCGTCGAGGGTCCGGACCTGGAGGTGCTGATTCCTCTGGTGGCGGAGATCTGCACCTCCATCGACACGACCGCACGTGAGGTCAGCGTCACCGTGCCGGACGGGCTCATCGAGTTGAACGAGACGGCGAAGAAGCCCGGGCGCCGGTGAAGCTCGACATCGTGACCATCTTCCCGAAGATGGTCGAAGGGCCACTGGCTGAGGGCATTATCGGGCGGGCGATGGCACGAGGGGTCCTGGACCTGCGCGTGCACGACCTGCGGGAGTTCACGACGGATCGGCACCGGGTGGTAGACGACGTGCCGTTTGGCGGCGGCCCGGGGATGGTGCTGAAGCCGGAGCCGCTGTTCAGGGCCGTCGAGAGCATTCGCATCGGGCGAGGTGAGCCGTCGGCGGTGATCCTGACCTCGCCTGATGGTCGGCGATTCTCGAACGAGGACGCCAGAAGGCTGAGCCGGCTGCCGCACGTGGTCATCCTCTGCGGACGCTACGAGGGGGTGGACGAGCGCGTCCGGCTGCACCTGGCGTCGGAGGAGATCTCGATCGGGGATTACGTCGTGTCAGGTGGTGAACTGCCGGCGCTGGTCATCGTCGATGCTGTGGCGCGGTTCGTTCCTGGCGTGGTCGGGGACGAGGAGTCGGTCTCGCGCGACTCGTTTGCGCGCGGCCTGCTCGACTACGCGCAGTACACCCGGCCGGCGGAATTCCGCGGGTGGCGCGTGCCGCCGGTGCTGCTCTCGGGGCACCATGCGGAGATTGCCCGGTGGCGCCGTCGCGACGCGCTGGCGCGGACACTCGCGCTGCGGCCGGATCTGGTAGCGGATCCGTCCGGCTTGGAGCCGGAGGATCGAGAAGTGTTGCAGGAACTGCTGGAAGATCGTGAGAAGGGAGCATCGTAATGACTGCCGTTGAAACCGTCGAGCAGGCACAGCTCGTCGCCCGCCCGGACATCAGGCCCGGCGATACCGTCCGCGTCCACGTCAAGGTCCGGGAAGGGGACAAGGAGCGGATCCAGATATACGAGGGCATGGTGATCGGCATGCACCGGGGGGGCGCCCGGGCGACCTTCACCGTGCGGAAGGTGTCGTTTGGCCAGGGTGTGGAGCGCATTTTTCCGCTGCACTCGCCGGTCATCGACAAGATCGATGTCGTTCGTACGGCACGCGTGCGGCGCGCAAAGCTGTACTTCCTGCGGGCGCTGAAGGGCAAGGCGGCACGCATGAAGGAACAGAAGCGCCAGCCCGCCTCCTGAGCCACGGCCCCTCGCAGGACGTCGGGTCGGAAGGCGCGCATGGCCAAGGTAAGGGCGTTCAGAACGCTCGAGAACTCGTACCGCCGCATGGGGTTCAACCACGTGGCCGGGGTGGACGAGGTCGGGCGTGGCTGTCTGGCGGGCCCGGTTGTCGCCGCCGCCGTGGTCCTGAATCCGGCGAGGTACGTGCCCCGGGTCTGTGACTCGAAAACTGTCACCTCGCTGGAGCGCGAGACACTGTACGACCGGATCACCCGGACGGCGATTGCCTGGGCGGTCGCCGCTGCGGAGCCCGAAGAGATCGATGAGGTCAACATCCACCAGGCCTCGCTCCGTGCGATGGGGCGGGCGGTGCTGGCCCTCTGTCCGATGCCGGACTGTGTGCTCGTGGATGCCTTCCGGATTCCTCATCTGCTGATGGCCCAACGTGCCGTCCTCCACGGAGACGCGCGGTGTACGGCGATTGCGGCAGCATCCATCGTGGCCAAGGTGACACGCGACCGCATCATGCGTGTGCTGCACAGCCAGGACCCTCGATACGGGTTCGACCGGCACAAGGGCTACGCGACACGCGACCATCTCCAGGCGGTGGCTGAACACGGCTACTCGGGCGTGCATCGCCAGTCCTTCCGGCCGCTCGCGCTCCTGAACCGCGGAGACGCAGCGCCACCCGCGCCCCCCGGCGAAGTCTCGGACGACATCGAGGGGCTCGCGCGCAGCGAGGCGGGAGGCTGACATTTCGTTTGCGACACGCCTCCTGTTTGCGACCTATTTCCTCGAGGCCGGGCTGATCCTGCTGATCGCTCCCTGGTCGGCCTTCTGGGATCGGAACTACTTTGCCCTCATACCGGCCCTCCAGGGGGTGCTGGCGAGTCCTTACACACGTGGAGCGGTCTCGGGCCTTGGGTTCATCACCGTGCTCGCAGGGCTTGCGGAGCTCGCGTCGGCCTTCAGCGCCCGCAGGCGGGCATCTACCGTGCCGCCGGCCCCCGGCGTGACCTCCGACCGCTAGTGCGACAGCCTCTGGAACTTCCGCTCGTCTGCCTGGTAACGGACCGGCGCCGCCTGGCAGGCTCTGGCGACGAGGGCATCGTGCGTCTGGCCCGTGCTGCCGCGCGTGCTGGCGCACATGTCGTTCAGATTCGCGAATCGGACCTGGACGACCGGACTCTGGCAGGGCTGACACGGCGGGTGGTGGACGCGGTGAGCGATACCCCGGCGCTCGTCCTGGTGAACGAACGCACGGACGTAGCGCTGGCAGCGGGGGCTCACGGTGTGCACCTGCGGGCCGACTCGATCAGTGCGCGCAGGGTGCGGGCGATCACGCCTGAAGGCTTCGCGATTGGACGCTCGGTCCATTCGGCCGAGGAAGCGCTGCGTGAGGAAGAAGGAGCGGACTACCTGATCATGGGAACGATCTATGCGACGCCCAGCAAGCCACCAACCGCGCCTCTGGCGGGCATCGAGGGCCTGCGGGAAGTCTGCGCCCGGGTACGGGTGCCGGTGCTGGCGATTGGCGGAGTCACCCCCGACAGGTTCCGCCCTATCGCGGGGGCTGGCGCCTCGGGCCTTGCCGCCATCCGCCTTTTCAGCGATCCGATGATGACCTCCTCACCGGATGAACTCGAGAAGACCCTCACCGGGCTCGTTGCCGAGATTCGCGACGCATGGGCTCACGTGACGCCGCTCCGTGCTGCGGGCGGACGGCAGGCCTGATCGGCCATACCCATGGATTCCGGTCACCGATCCCCAATCGTCGACCTGTTCAGGCGTGGTGACGTCGCACGCGACTTGCGGATACTGGCGGCGCAGGGTGCGCTGTCGGCGGCGGCGCACGAGCAGCTGGCCCTTCTGATGCTGCTGGCCGATGACAGCGATCCGGAGATCGCACCGCTGGCCGAGGCAACCCTGCGGGCGTTGCCCGAGGACCCCTTGCGGGCGTTCCTGGCGCGCCAGGATGCGCCAGCCGAAATGCGCGCCTTCTTCGCGGCGCGTGGTATCGCACCGGCCGACGTGCCGGCGACGGATGTCGCGCAGCCCTTGATCGATACGGTCGACGATGGGGACGAGGAGCTTCAGGGAAGCCCCGAAACCCCGATGCTGCTGGCCGGCCTGCCCATCAAGAAGAAAATCAAGCTGGCCTTCAAGGGCACACGCGAGCAGCGCGCGCAGCTCATTCGTGACCCCAACAAACTTGTCGCGGCGGCCGTGTTGAGCAGTCCGAAGCTGACGGATGCGGAGGTCGAGTCGTTCGCGAGGATGACAAACGTCACTGAAGAGGTTTTGCGGGTCATCGGGACGAAGCGCGGCTGGGTGAAGAACTACGGCGTGGCGCTCGGGCTGGTCAGGAATGCGAAGACTCCGCTGGCGATCTCGATGCAGCTCCTTGCGCGTATTTCGGAGCGCGACATCAAGCTGCTCGTGGTGGACCGGAACGTTCCCGAGGCGCTCAGGCTGGCCGCGCGCAAGCGCCTGGTGAAGTCCGTCAAATAGGCTGCCGGGGGTCATCGGCGCCGCCGCTTCCACTCCTTCCGCATCTCCGCCAGCCCCTCCATGTAAACGGTTGCGCGCTGTCGATCTTCCGGCATGGGGATGGTCTTCAACAAATCGATTGCGCGGTCGAAATCGCGTTCGATGGTCTGCGCGGTGGCCTTGAAGTAGATCGCGCGGATCTCGCCCAGCACCGCAGCGGCCTGGCGATCGTCCGGCACCTCGTTCAGGAGGATCTTTCTCGCCATCCGTCAGTGCCTGTTGCGCCGCAACGAGGCGCGGAACGCCTCGAGAGGCCGGGTGTTGAGCACGTCTCCCGCCTGCAGCCAGCCCCGGCGTGCGGTGGTGATTCCCCACCGGATGTTGCCCAGCGCCGCGGGGGAATGCGCGTCGGAGTCGACGAGCAGCGCCACGCCGCGATCCCGAGCCCGTCGGGCCAGGATGTCGTCGACGTCGAGACGATCGGTCTGGCTGTTGATCTCGATCGCAACACCGTGTGCGGCAGCCGCCTCGAACACGCGCTCCATGTTCGCACGGGACGGCTCGCGCCTGAGGATCAGCCGCCCAGTGGGATGCGCGATGGCATCCACCCACGGGCAGGCAATCGCCCGGAGGAGGCGATCGGTCATCTGCGCCTCATCCTGCTGGAGTGTCGAGTGGACCGACGCAATGACGAAGTCGAGCCCCGCAAGGCAGTCGTCAGCGAGATCCAGCCGTCCGTCTGGCAGGATGTCGCACTCGATACCGGCAAGGAGCGTCATGCCGTCGAGATGCTCCCGGCCGTTGAGCGACCGGACGTGTCGTGCGTGCTCGAGCGCCCGGTGTTCGTCCAGCCCATTAGCCATCGCGAGCGCGCGGCTGTGGTCGGTGATGGCGACGTACTCGAGGCCCGCGTCCCGCGCGCTCCGCGCCATTGTCCAGGCGTCGGCGCGGCCGTCGCTGGCCGTGGTGTGCATGTGCAGATCGCCGCGGAGGTCCTGAAGCTGAATGAGCGCCGGAAGCGCTCCGGCCTCCGCCGCCGCGAGCTCACCACGGTTCTCCCGCAGCTCGGGCGGTATGAAGGGCAAGCCAAGGGCCTCGTAGATGCCTTCCTCTGTCTCCCCTGCGACCAGATCACCGGTGTCGATCCGGAAGAGCCCGTACTCGTTCAGCTTCAGCCCCCGGCTGATAGCCCGGTCCCGGAGGGCGATGTTGTGGGCCTTCGAGCCCGTGAAGTACTGCAGGGCCGCTCCTGTGCTCGACGCCGGGACGAGCCGAAGATCGGCCTGGAAGCCGCCCCACACGCGGACGCTCGACTTGGTCTCCCCGTGCGCGATGACGCGCTCCACCAGACGATAGGACGTGAAGGCGTCCATGAGGGACCGAGGCGCGCCGGCCGCCAGGATGTCGATGTCGCCGCAGGTCTCGCAGCCGCGCCGAAGGCTGCCGACCGGCGCCACGGCGGCTCCCTCCGCATGCTCGCGCAGCCAGCCGACGAGCGCCGCGGCGGTGTCGTGGGCCTCCGCGCTCAGCCGACGGCCGGCGACCTGGGTGCGATCCTCCAGGGACCGGAGGATCAGGGCCTCCTTCTTCGCCCCCATCCCTTTGAGCGCGCGCAGCCGTCCCTCCCGCGCGGCGCTCTCGAGGTCGTCCAGCGTCCGGACGCCGAGCTGGTGATAGAGCAACGCTACGGTCTTAGGCCCGACGCCGGGCAGGTGCAGCAGGTCGAGGATGGTGGGTGGAAACTCCTGGAGCAGCTCCTGGTGGTACGCGGCGGTCCCGGTGTCGATCAGCTCCGCGATCCTGGCCGCGAGGTCCTTGCCTACTCCAGGAAGTGCCAGCCGGTCCGCAGGGCTCATGGCCGCCAGCCCTTCCGGATGATGCGCGACCGTCTCCGAGGCGGTGCGGTACGCACGAATCTTGAACGGGTTCTCGTTCTTGATCTCGAGGAGGTCGCCAATCTCGGCGAGCACGCGTGCGATAGCGAGATTGTCCATGCGCGCGTCGAATTATCCCTCACGACCGTCCAAGAACTCAGGTGCTGCAGCGCAACTCGGGAGGACCCTCGCGGCCGGGCTGATCCTCGTCTTCCAGGTGCCTGTCGCTATAATGATCGGCTATGTCCCTCCGCGACGTGCGCCGGCATGCAGGCCAGCTTGCGATCGCCGGCTTCGCCGGTGGCTCGATTCCAGCGGAC
Source organism: Acidobacteriota bacterium (assembly GCA_013697225.1). Taxonomy (GTDB): domain Bacteria; phylum Acidobacteriota; class Vicinamibacteria; order Vicinamibacterales; family 2-12-FULL-66-21; genus JACCXG01. The sequence goes on along the minus strand of JACCXG010000497.1, from coordinate 10,898 downwards.
TTGCGCGCCCTCGCCAGGGAATTCGACCTCGGCGGCATCATCCTGTTTACACGGAACGTCGAGTCACCCGAGGGGGTGGCCGAGCTCGCCCGCGAGGCACAGACGCTCGCGAGGGACACGCCGCTGTGGGTGAGCGTGGACCAGGAGGGCGGACGGGTAGCGCGGCTGCGGGCGCCTTTCACAGTCTGGCCGCCGATGATGACGCTGGGGCGGGCGGGCGATGAAGGTCTGGTGGCTCGTTTCGCCGAAAGTCTCGCGGCTGAGCTGACCGCCGTCGGAATCAATTTCGATTACGCACCGGTGCTCGACATCCTGACCAACCCGGCGAACCCGGTTATTGGCGATCGCGCCTTGAGCGACCGGGCTGAGGATGTCGCACGGCTTGGCCGGGTCCTGATCGAGAGACTGCAGGCGGCAGGGATTGCCGCGTGCGGCAAACACTTCCCGGGCCATGGCGACACGGCCACCGACTCTCATTTCGAGCTGCCGCTCGTCGAGCATCCACCGGACCGTCTGGAGGCGGTGGAGTTCGTCCCTTTCCGGGCGGCTATCGATGCCGGCGTCGCCTCTATCATGACCGCGCACATCCTGGTGCCGCCGCTCGACGAGGAGCGCCCCGCAACGATGTCGCCCGCCATCGTGGACGGCCTCCTCAAGAAGGCGCTCGGGTTCGACGGCGTGGTCGTCAGTGACGATCTCGACATGAAGGCGATCAGCGCGCGCTACTCGACAGAGGAAGGGGCGGTCGGCGCAATCGCGGCAGGATGTGATGTGGTGCTCCTGTGCGGGACCTCGCACGACCAGCAGTTCGCGGCCCTGGAGGCGATCGTCTATGCAGTGGAGAAGGGTGAACTCCCGCTCACGCGCGTCGAGGACGCGTTTACCCGCCATCGCCGGATGAAGGAGCGTTTCCTGGCGGCGCCGCGTCCGCGGCCGCTGGACGGCCGTGCCCTTCGCGCGCTGCTCGGACGCGAAGAGCATCGGGCGGTCGCTGCCGAGATGGCTCGTTACGCCTGATCGTGCTGAAGCCCCGCGCCCTGCAGTCGGGCGACCGCGTCGCGATCGTCGCCCCGGCAAGCTCCTTCCCGGCCGAAGAGCTCCAGGCCGGCGTGTCGGAGCTGCGCGCGCTCGGATTCGAACCCGTCTACACGGAGGCCGTTCTCGCGCGGGACCGGTACACGGCCGGTCCGGCGGATCTGCGCGCCGCCGACCTGATCCAGGCCTGGACGGACCCTTCCGTTCGGGCAGTAATTGCCGCGCGGGGCGGTTATGGAACCGTGCACCTCCTGCCCTTCCTCGATCCTGCGGGTTTCAGAGAACGGCCAAAGGCATTCGTGGGGTTCAGCGACACGACGACGCTGCTCACCTGGCTGCGACAGTCGTGCGGGCTCGTGGCGTTTCACGGCCCGATGATCGAGCACCGTCTCTCGCGCGGCGAGGACGGATACGATCGCGACACGTTTCTGCGGTGTCTCTGCCGGGCGGAGGCGCCAGGCGAGATCAGCCACGACGGGCTGGAGGTGCTTGCGGCTGGAGAAGTATCGGGGGAGCTCGTGGGCGGTACCCTGACTCTCCTGACGTCCTCTCTGGGCACGCCGTACGCGTTTTCACCGCCGCGCGGGTGCGTGCTGTTCCTGGACGAGGTTGCCGAGCGGCCGTACAAGCTGGACCGGATGCTGACGCAGATGCGGCTTGCCGGGCTGCTGCAGAATGTTGCTGCCCTCGTGTTCAACGAGCTGCCGCGTTGCGGCGAACCCGGGGAGCCAGGTGAGCATCCGGCAGCACGTGAGACTGTGCGCCGCGTGCTCGAGGGCTTTCCGGGGCCCATCCTGTACGGCCTGCGATCGGGGCACACGGAGGGGCCTACGCTGACCCTGCCGTTCGGCGTTCGTGCGCGCGTGGTCGCGGGAAGCCGTCCTGCACTCGTGATTGAAGAGGGAGCGGTGTGCTGAGGGCAACCTGGCGCGCCCACGATCAGGCATGACACGCATTCACCTCATTGGCATCTGCGGCACCGCGATGGGCACATTGGCCGCCCTCCTCGAGAGCCGTGGGTACGACGTCAGGGGCTCCGACCAGAACGTCTACCCGCCGATGAGTGACTTCCTGGAGTCGCAGGGGATTGTCACGCTGCGCGGGTACGCGGCAGAACACATCACCCCTGACATCGACCTGGTCGTCGTCGGCAACGCCATCTCGCGCGGGAACACCGAGCTCGAGGAGGTGTTGAACCGCAAGATCCGCTACTGCTCGCTGCCTGAAGCCGTGCGCGATCACTATCTCTGGGGCGCACGCTCCGTCGTCATCGCCGGGACACATGGGAAAACGACGACGACGTCGCTGGCGGGCTGGCTGCTCACGCACGGCGGAGCCGATCCCAGCGTGTTCATCGGCGGGATCGCGGAGAACTTCGAGAGCAGTTACCGCGTGGGCGGCGGCCGCGAGTTCGTCATCGAGGGGGACGAATACGACAGCGCCTTCTTCGACAAGACAGCCAAGTTCCTGAAGTATCTCCCCGATATCGCCGTCGTGAACAACATCGAGTTCGACCACGCCGATATCTACGCGGACCTCGACGCCATCCGGCTGGCCTTCGCCAGGTTCGTGAACCTCGTTCCGCGACGCGGCCTGCTGCTCCTCGGGGCAGACGATGCGGAAGCGATGAAGCTGCGGGAGCGTGCGCCCTGTCCAGTCGAGACGTTTGGCCTTTCCCCCGGCGCAGACTGGCAGGGCCACGACGTCAAAGTGTCGGGGACGTCCACCTCGTTCAGCGTCCGGCGCCGCGGGGAGCCGATAGGCAGTTTCGAACTGCCGCTGCTGGGCACGTATAACGTCCGCAATGCGCTCGCCGCGATCGCGGTGGGGGCCGCCGTCGGGCTGAGCACCCACACGCTTGCAGAGGGGCTGCGCGCCTTCAAGGGAGTGCGGCGCCGGATGCAGCTGCGTGGAACGGTGAACGACATCGCGGTCTACGACGATTTCGCCCATCACCCGACTGCGATTCAGGAGACGCTGGCCGGCGTACGCTCGGCTTTTCAGGGCCGGCGCGTATGGGGGGTGTTCGAGCCGCGGTCCGCCACCTCCTGCCGGCGTATCTTCCAGTCGGACTTCGCGCGGGCTCTCTCGGGCGCCGACATCGTGGTGCTGCCAGCCGTGTTCCGGTCCTCGCTGCCGGAGGACGAGCGCCTGTCGGTGGAGACGCTGGTCTCCGAGCTCCGCACAGCCGGCGTGGATGCGCGCTACGTACCCCAGGTCGACGAGATCGTCCGGGTGCTCGCTCAGGAGTGCCGCCGGGGGGACGTCGTGGTGATCATGTCGAACGGCGGTTTCGATGACATCCACCAGAGACTGCTCACGGCGCTCGAGGCGCGCGGCCGCCGGTGAGCGTGCCTGACGAGGCACGGGTGGCTCCCGCGGGGGACGCGGCGCTGGTCGTGCAATTTACTCAACGTATAGATCCCGGGATCAACGCGCGTGCAATGGCACTGGCCCGGGCCCTGCAGAATCGGTGGGGCGCGATTCTGCGCGATGTCGTTGTCGCGTACTGCAGCGTGACAGTGTATTTCGATCCGATCCGGGTGGATGGCCGCTGGCTCGAGTCTGAGCTCGAGGCCATGACGGCCGAAACGCGTGACGCCCCTGCGGCCGCCGGGGCAGTCGTGGATGTGCCGGTCTGCTATGAAGGAGAACTGGCCCCGGACCTGGAGAGGGTCGCGGCGTTCGGGCGCTGTTCGCCGGAGGAGGTCGTGGCACTCCACACCGGGCGGACGTACCGCGTCTACATGATGGGTTTTGCTCCGGGATTCGCTTACCTGGCGGAGGTGGATGCACGAATCGCGGCACCGCGGCTGCCGACACCCCGGCTGACGGTGCCGGCCGGGGCCGTGGGGATCGCGGGCCCGCAGACCGGTATCTACCCCTTGGAGACGCCAGGCGGGTGGAACATCATCGGACGGACGGCATTGAAGCCGTACGACCCTCAACGAGGGACGCCGTTCCTGCTGCGTCCCGGCGACTCCGTACAGTTCGTATCCATCCCGTACGACGCCTTCGAAGGGCAGGCCTGATGGCGGAGCTCCATGTCGTCCGCGGCGGGCTGCTGACGACGGTGCAGGACCTCGGCCGGTGGGGCGGGCAGGGCAGGGGTATGCCCGTCGCGGGGCCGATGGATGTCTACTCGCATCGGCTGGCGAACAGGCTGGTCGGAAACGATGAGTCCGCGGCGGCGCTGGAGATCACGCTCACAGGCCCTGAACTCCAGGCATCCGGTGATCTCGTCTGCGCGGTGAGTGGTGCGGAGTTCGAGCTGCTCGCGGGAGAGCGGCGTGTCACGTGCGGCCGCGTGTTCATGCTGCGTCACAACGAGCGGCTGCGATTCGGGCGGCGGGTCGCCGGGGCCCGTGCTGCGCTGGCCGTGCGAGGAGGTATCGGCGTCGCACCGGTGTTCGGCAGCCGCGCCACGAGCCTGGCCGTAGGAATCGGTCCGTTCGGCGGTCGCGCGATTCGCGCCGAGGACCGTCTGCCCATTGGATCGGGAGGCGGTGGCGAACCACGAGCCGGATCGGCCGCCTCGCTGCCGCTTCCGGATGGCGGCGCAAGGCTGCGCGCGATACCAGGACCGCAGGAGGAGATGTTCACGACTGCGGCCCGGGAGCTGTTCTTTACCGCCAGGTTCACGGTGACACCCCAGTCGAACCGCATGGGCTATCGGCTCGAAGGCCCGGCGCTGGCACATGCCGGCAGTGCGGACATGCTCTCGGATGCAACGCCTCTCGGCTCCGTGCAGGTTCCGAAATCGGGCCAACCCATCCTGTTGATGGCGGATCGGCAGACGACAGGCGGGTATCCGAAGATCGCGACGATCATCAGTGCCGATGTGCCCCTTGCCGGGCAGCTGGCGCCCGGGGACTGGATCCGTTTTGTCCCTTGTTCACGTCAGGAAGCGATGGACGCGCTGCACAACCTCGAGCGCCGCCTGGGCGCGGGGGGCACGTGAGCACCGGCGCGGCCGCACTGCGTGAAGCGTTCGGCCCCGGCCGGGCCCGAACAGGCGCACCCCTGGCCCCGCTCACCACGTTCAAGCTGGGGGGCCCCGCTGACGTCCTGCTCGAGGCTGAGTCGGTGGCGGACATCCGTCGTGCTGTGGAGATTGCACGGGACTTCTGGATGCCGGTGTCCGTGCTCGGCGGCGGCTCGAACATCCTCGTCGCAGACGCCGGCGTGCGGGGTCTGGTCATCAGGGTACGGCGCGGTGAGATTCGCGCGATCGGTGAGGGGCTCGTCAGGGCCGATGCCGGGGTCACCATCAACGGGCTCGTCCGCTGGACCATTGGCCGCGGGCTCGCCTCGCTCGAGGCCTGGGCGGGAACGCCGGGAACGGTCGGGGGCGCGTTGTACGGCAACGCGCACTTCCATGGGCGGAACATCGGTGACCTGGTGGCCGGCGCGTCGGTGTTGGCTGCTGACGGGCGTGTCCAGGAGCTGGAGGCCGGTGAGATGGAATTCGGCTACGACAGCAGCCGGTTGCAGCGCACGGGCGAGGTGGTGCTCTCGGCCGATTTCCTGGTGACGCGGGGTAATCCTGAGCTTCTGCGGGAGACCGCCCGCACGTCACTCGCGTACCGCAAGCGCACGCAGCCGCTGGCGTCGCCGAGCGCCGGCTGCATTTTCCAGAACCCCGACCCTGCAAGAGATCGCGTGCCGGAGGGTATCCCATGGTCCGCAGGCGCCCTCGTGGATCGCGCGGGGCTCAAGGGGCTGCAGGAAGGAGGCGCACGCGTTTCGCCCACGCATGCCAATTTCATCGTGAACGAAGGGACAGCCGACGCGCAGTCGGTGCGGCGCCTGATCGAGCGGTGCAAGGCGGTCGTGCTGGAGAGATTCGGGGTGCACCTTCGGGAGGAGATCGTCTATCTCGGGTTCGAAGGGCAGCCGGTCAGCCGGAGCATCGCCGCGGAGGGGTGATGGGAACACTGCGTATGGAGGGTGGGCGCCGGCTGTCGGGAGCCGTCTCCGTGGAAGGGAACAAGAACTCGGCGCTGCCGCTCATCGCGGCCTGTCTGCTCACCGACGAGAGGTGTGAGATCGCCAACGTTCCGAGGATCAAGGACGTCGAGGTGCTCGTCGAGCTGCTCCGCGGCCTCGGGGCGACGGTGGACGGCGTCGGCACGTCCACGCTGCGGATCCGCTGCGCATCGGTGACCAGCGACCGTCCCGACCCTGTGCTCGTCGGGAAGCTCCGCGGATCCGTCCTGCTGCTGGGGCCGTTGCTCGCGCGACGAGGCTCGGCGCGTCTCGCCCCTCCGGGGGGGGATTTTCCGGCCCGGCGCACCATCAACACCCACCTTCAGGCGCTGATGGCCCTCGGGGCCGTGGAGGTGGACGAACCGGGGCACGCACTCGATGCGCCTGATGGCCTTCAGGGAGCTTCGTTCTATCTGGACGAAGCGTCGGTGACCGGGACGGAGACAGCCCTGCTCGCCGCGGCCGCAGCCACGGGCCGCACCGAGATCCGCCACGCCGCGATGGAGCCCCATGTCGTGGAGCTCTGCGAGTTCCTGTCGGCAATGGGGGTGTCAGTCGAGGGAGGGGGCACTCCCACCATCCGGGTGGAGGCGCCGTCGCGCTGCAGAGGGGCGAGCCACCGGTTGAAGGGGGACTACATCGAGGCGGGCAGCTGGGGAGTCGTCGCGGCGATCACCGGCGGTGGAATCGAGGTGACTGGCACGCGGGCAGAGGACATGGAAGTCATCTCCCTGCCCCTTCGGCAGATGGGCCTGGCCTGCACGTACGAGGACGATCGGTTCAGCGTCGAGCCCGCGAAGCTCTCGGCAGCGGGGCGCATCACGACGGGCCTGTGGCCTGGTTTTCCGAGCGATATGGTGAGTCTCGTCACCGTATTGGCGACCCAGGCGGAGGGGCGGACGCTCGTGCACGACTGGATGTACGAGCTGCGGCTCTTTGCGCTCGAGCAGCTCAGCGCGATGAACGCCGACCTCTTCCTCTGCGACCCCCACCGCATCATCGTCTCGGGACCACGGCGGCTGCGGGGGCGCACGCTGGACGCGCGTGATATCCGCTCGGGCATGGCGCTCATAGCCGCGGCGCTGGCCGCAGACGGGGAGAGCCGCGTGACGCCGATCGAGACCGTGGAGCGCGGCTATGGCTCGCTTGTCGAGCGGCTCCGTTCGCTTGGCGCCGTGGTCGAGCGGGAAGACTGAACGCTACCGTGGCGCGGTGACGAACGCTGTCGCGCCCGCCGCAGTCTGCCGCTTGGCCTGCTCGATGAGCTCGTTGTTACGTTCGTAGGAGAGGGCTGCGGCATGTGCCTCGCCCCTCGCCGCGGGCGGATACCGGGTGCGACCGTACACGGGATAGGCCTCAGTCCGGAGATGGGCCAGCATGTGGTGCCCGCGTCGTGTCTCACGCTCGTGCCGGACGGCGCCGATGTCCACCGGGCCGACAACGATCCGTTCGCCGGGCCCTGGGGAGGCCTCCGCGACAGGCCGCCCGTCGTAGTCGACAATCTGGCTTCCGCCCGGCCAGGAGTAGGGCGGGTAGTGGCGGAGGCTGGCCCCCTGGTTCGCAGCCACGACGTAGGCGGTGTTCTCGAGGGCCCGGCAGCGGTTCACCAGCGTCCACCAGTTCATCGGCTCGGTCGCACCCCAGGGATCCATGTACGCTGACACCCGGATGAGGACCTCGGCGCCGTTGGCAGCAAGCTGCCGCAGCACCTCTGGAAAGAGCCAGTCATAGCAGATGGCGCACCCGATCCTGCCAATGGGCGTATCGGCCACCGGAAACAGCGGATCGGGATAGTCGTCGATGTCGTGCGGGCTGGCATGCACCTCGTAGGGAATCCAGGGATTCACCTTCCGGTACTTGTAGAGAATCCCCTCCGGGCCGATGAGGCAGGTCGTGTTGAACACGACGCGGGGCCAGCGCGGGTCCACTTCGAGCATCGACCCGCTCTGGATGTAGATGTCGTGCTCCCGTGCCTTGCGTTCCAGTCGATCGGTGTGCTCGTTGGGAACCGGAAGGGCGAGCTTCTCAATCAGCTCGCCGGTGGTCGCAAAGACCGGCGCTGCGTGGGCGAACTCCGGAAAGACCACCAGCCGCACGGGCAGGAATGGCGCGCTTCCTGCCACCGCGGCGTCAATCATCCCCAGCATCCGGTCGGTGTTCGCCTGCATGTCGCGGCGGTGCAGCGGATTGGGCAGATCGGTCTGACAGGCTGCCGCCGCGTATCTGGTGATGAGGCGTGGCTCGGCGGCAATCGTGGACGGGCTCATCGTGGCGTCCTTTCTTCCGCGTGAACGGCCGGGGCACCACCCGGAGAGTGTTCGGAGTTATACGCTGCATCGATAGACGGAATCGCCCGTGTAACCACCCGCGTGTTGTACTTTTCGAGGTACTCACGGTGCCTCTTCGTACGAGGGTAGTGCTCGTCCGCACGATAGGGATATCCGCTCATCCCGCGGAACGGCAGGGGAGCAACCGTGTCGGGTATCGCCGAGCGGGGGTTCATCTCCTTGCTGTAGCCATGGGCATACAGGAGAAACGTTCGGATCTGCCCCGCGGGTGGAGGCGGGAGTGCCGCGAATGACAGCGCGATCTCGTCCCCGGGTCGTGATACGACGAACAGATCGTCCACACCCTTGACGAGCGCCCGCACGTCCCCTTCGCGCGTATACCGGCCGATCATCGTCTTCCAGGGTGACGTCTTCGACACACGGTGATAGTCGTAGCCATACGGTTCCCGATCGTCAGGCGTGACCTCGGCGGAGAAACCACGCCAGCGGAGATCCGCGGACAGCGGATCCAGCCGCCTGGCCTTGCGCAGCGATGAGGCGTCAGGTCTGCCGACCAGAATCTGATCCCAGTAGATCCGCATGTTCGTGACAATCCGGACCTCGCGAGAGCTGGAGAGAAACTTCTTCGACAGGTCGACGGCGACGGTCTGCGGACGCCCGACAGGAAACCCGATCTCCTGAATGACGGTACGCCAGGCCCCCTGCGAATCCCTGACCTGCAGCGCGGGAGGGCTCATCACCGTTCCTCCCTGCGATGCGGCGACGTTGTCGTTCGAGAACGCGTAGTCGGTCCACCCCGTCATCAGCAGCACCGCATCATCCGCTGCCGCCCCGAGGTCGAGGATCAACTCGTGCGGCTCTGCGTAGCCGCGGACCGGGAGATGAGCGAACGTATCGGCGTAAACCCGATCGAGGGAAGAGATTCGAGCCAGGAGGTCGCGGCCCTTGCCGTCCACGGCGCGAACGGGCGGGGAGCCATCGGCAACCGCCGTAAGCCGGAAAGGCGGCCGGGGTAGAGACCTCAGACCCTCGTTGGGATGGACCTCCGTGCCGGCTGCGTGGTCGATCGCCAGCAGCTGAACCCGGTCCAGGAACACCGCTTCCTCGAGCTCGTTCGTGATGCGGAGCTCATAGCGCCCGTTTCGGGGCTGCAGCTGATCTCCACGGATACGGACGTACTCGTCCGGATCTGGCTGGTTCCACACCGCAGGCGCGAGCCACGCACCCATTTCGCCGCCGCCAAGAAAGTCGGTGACGAACTCGAAGCTGGTGCCGTTCCAGGTGAACAGATAGGGACACGAGGACGGCTTCCTGTCCAGCTCGGTGATCTCGAACGCAGGTGAGCCCGGCGCACCTGGCGGGGGCAACTCGGTTTCCGCCTGCAGGATGCCCGAGGGCCAGAGCACCCGCACGACGTCGGCCGCTTCTCTCCGGCCGAGCCCGAAGATGATGTCTGCTGGCGCAACCGCGGGAGTCGAGGAGACGACATCCAGGGACTGCCGCAGGCTCCCGGCACGCACCTCGACTCTGGAGCCCAGCGCGCTACGGTTGCTGAGCCGCGAGGTCAGGCGGACCACAAGCGACCGCGTTCGATCCGGCCGATCATTTCTCCACACGCGAAGCTCCCCGTCGGACTGCCGGATGACGATGTCACGGTCGCCGTCGCCATCGAGGTCTCCCAGCGCGAGCGACTGGAGCGGGCCATTGCCGCGCTGCATGTCGGTCAGGCGGCTACGGGCGGTGATGTCGTCCCATTTGTCCCCCCCGAGGTTCCGGAGCAGGCGAGGCCCATCAGCGCTGAGCGTCAGCAGATCGAGCAGGCCGTCATTGTCGATATCGACGAACTGGGCTGCCAGAACGCCCCGGGCCTCCGCTGGAGCTGGCCGCGCGGCGAATCCTCCCCGCCCGTCGCTGATAGCCAGCACACCGGCGTTCGCCTCACGACCGAGGAAGATATCGGTGTAGCCGTCCTTGTTGAGGTCTCCGATTGCAACGGCCGTATGGCTCCCCTGAGGCAGCCCGGACTCCTTCGCCCAGTCGCGGAAGGTACCGTCTCTCATGTTCCGGAACAGGATCGGAGCTCCCCCGGCAACCGAAACCAGGATGTCGGCGTCGCGACGGTTGTCGAAATCGATTACCGCGACACCGACCGCGCGGCCCGGCAGGGAGGTGAGGCCTGCCTCCCGGGTCATGTCCGTGAAGGTGCCGTTGCCATTGTTGCGAAGCAATTGGATCGCCGTGCCGGCAGCAATGATGTCGAGATCTCCGTCATGGTCCACGTCGCCGAAGGCTGCAGCCGCGAGCCCCTCCACCGCAGGCGGCATGGAGGCTCCTGCCGTGACATCCTCGAAAGTGCCGTTCTCGCGCTGGCGGAGGAGCGAGTGACCATCGGTTCGAAGGACGAAGAGATCCGGCCGTTCGTCGTTGTCGTAGTCGCCGGCGACGACTCCTGCCGCCGGGCCGATGCGAATGCCGGCAAGCCGCGCGGGCGCCGGCGTGAAGCGGCCGCCCTCGTTGATCAGGATCTCCAGCCCTCCCGGACCGGCGCGAAGCAGATCCAGATCGCCATCGCCGTCAAGATCGAAG